>OMVQ01000011.1 GCA_900314555.1 uncultured Eubacteriales bacterium
GACATAATTATATTACATAAATCTGTTGTTATAAATTTACTGTTTATATCCATATTTCCTGTTATATTTAATGTTCCCTTATCAAGACATGATAGATTGTCTGATTCATACTTTAAATTTTTACAATTGATAATTGATTTTTCATCTGTAATCTCTATTTGTGAACTACTCTTAATAATCAGCTCTCCTGCTGTAACTATACCCCCATTATTTATTAATTTTGATTCCTTGCCATTATATCTACTCAGGCATAATTTTTCACTTGTACTTAACGAGCCATCTATGGTAAGGCTCACGCCTGACATCTCTATATTTTTTGCACTTATTTTGCTCTTAATCTTAACATTTCCAGATATTATAATATCACCATTTATATCAATATCTCTTACCAGTTCAATATTATCTTTTACTATTACTCTGCCTGAAATACTATTATTTTCCATACTGGTGGTATCATATATGCATAAATTATTTATAATTGTATCATTACCATATACTTTTTCTGATGCGCCAAAATTGCCCCCACCATATATATACACACTTCCACATTCACATTCAAGATTAGGTATAATAAATTCACAATCTGTATTAATTTCCTGTTTTTTTACTCCATTGAGCCATAATGTAAGATTACCATCTAATTTAACTTTTTTTCTTTTCTCAATCCTTATATCTCCCTTAACGCTAATCTTTCCATTAAGTTCTACTATCTCTGTGAAATATTTTTCTCCAATATATAAATTTCCTGATATACTTATGTTATCAATATCTCTTTCCATAACAAGACTACCACTGTTAAATTTACACTGGTCTTCTATTATCACATTTCCGTTATTCAGGCAAAATGTTCCATTATTCTGTATTAAATCTCCCTTGATTGTTAAGTACCCATTATCTATTTTTGAATCTCCTGCATACTGGCCGAAATCACCATTAATTATTAGTTTTCCATTATTAATATTTACTGTTCCATTATTATTTACAAAATCTCCATTTACAGTTATTGTGTGTCCATTAAGGTCAAGTTCTCCACCTATTAACTCCACATTGTCTAACTCTATATCTTCATTTAGTATCCAGCCATATATTATTTCTGAATTATCCGCATAGATTCTGTTCTTTGTTTTTTCTATATTATTCAGACTGCCACTTACTATATGAACTTTGCCGGTATTGTTATTATTCTTAATTCTTCCAATGCTTCCTGATATATTAAGTATCTGATCTGATTTTCCATTTAATATAACCAGTAGCTCATCATCTGTTCCCAGACTAATCTCTGAATTTATATCTCCACCTATCTCAAGTGTACCTTTATACATACTACTAAACTGTGTATCTAAAACATTAAACTTACCATTAACTTTAAAATAATCATTTTCATTATTCATACAGATAGAAACTGGTTCACTATAATAACTATAATAATCCTCTATCATTTGATAATCCCCTTTTACTTCTAATCTTCCACCATTAAAGATTATAGAGCCATCACAATGATAAAATGAACCATTTATTGTCAGCTTATGCCCATTTAGATCAAGATTACTGTCTAAGGCAAAGTCCCCATCTATTACCATATCCCTGTCCAAGGTTCCTAAATCATAATATTTAATCCCATTATATGATGGTGTTGTTTCTTCATAACGTATGTTTTTTATTTCCGCGCCTTCATCTATACTGATTCCATCAATTGATGTATTCTTTACTATCAGATTTGAAATGTTTCCGGAAATATTCTGTGTTTTCCATCCACTTAGAATTACCTTTGCATTATCATATGTATTTATACTATTATATTTTCCCTTAAGTTCAATAGTTCCATTACAAATATTTTCAACAAAGCCCAAGTCACATCTGCCATATATGCAGACATAGTCCTCCGGATGACTCATCTTAAGCACAATATTACCTGAAGATGCCCATTGCGTATTAAAATATCCATAAATTATTAATTTTCCCTTGTTCATTATAATATCTGCGCCGCCAAACATATACGCATCAATTTCAACATTACCAGCTATTTCAATTGTACCGTTTCCTGAAATTGAATTTGCCCTTATATTATTTGCAATATATACATTCTTCATTATGTAAATATCGCCCTCCGTATTTATTTCACCCTTATTGAACATATTGTTATCTGTATATATATTTATATATCCCTTAACATTTACCCTGTCATTATCATTGTCCATAATGATATTGCCTTTGCCTACATAGTCACCAATATCTTCTGAATATGATGCATAATTAACATCAACACTACCATCAACATTTAATGTACCCCCATTAATTCTAAGGCTTCCATCTGTTACATTGACATTTCCTTTAACATAAAGGGTATGTCCATTAAGATTGACTTCTCCACCACTTATATATAAATTAGTCTCTATTACTTCATCTCTATCAATTGTCCAATTTTGAACATAAACATCTTCTTTTTTATCTATATTACTTCTATCTTCTCTTCTGATGTTTCCATTAACCTCACATTTTATTGGCTGATTATAATTTCTCAAAAATATCCCGGCATCACTACTATTATAACTAACAAGATTATCTATTAATATATCAGAGGTTATTGTCTGAAGCCCATCTCCTCTCAGATTCATTGTTAATGCATCACTAAATTGCACACCTTTTACAGCAGTAAAATCTCCATACAAAACAATTCGTCCGTTTTTAAACTTAAATCTTCTATCATCAGTTTCTGAATTACAGGTAAGATTTCCTCTGACAGTCATTTCATCTGACGAATAAATCATTTTACAACCAGAGTTATTTTCAAAGGTAACATTTCCACCACATTTTAATTTTCCCTTATTAAATAATAAGTATGCCTCTTCTACATTGACATTTCCATAAACAGTCAATGTATATCCATTAAGGTCAATGTTTCCCTTTATAATGTCCAGATTATAGACAGTCATATCCCTATTCATAGTATAATCTTTATCAATACTTAAATCTCCGGGCATATCAATACTAACATCCTGACTTGTACCATATACATCATTTTCATCTAAATAAACAATTA
>OMVQ01000069.1 GCA_900314555.1 uncultured Eubacteriales bacterium
AAAATTTTAGTAGTAAAAGTAATAAAATGTCGAAAAACGCATTAAATACGTTGCGTTCAGAACAAAAGTCTTGCGTTCAGAACATTTTTGTTGCAATTATTCATATGGAATAATATAATTGCCCCAGAAACGTTTCTGGTAACTAACAGGTCATATTACATATATAAAATATAAAAGAGATATGTAATTATTTTAATATTTATTTATAAGGAGAGAGTTTATGAAGAAGAAGAGAAATTTAGCATTATTTATTTGTATTATGATAGTTGCAGTTAATTCTGTTTTAGTATATGCCAAAACAGATTCAGCAACAAGAAGTTTTACTGATAAGGCAACTAATGTATCAGGAACTGCTAAAGTAACAATATCAAGTGGAATTGCTGGTGTTAATACAGTAAAATCTAGTGGTTCAATATCAGGAAGTGGAGTATGGATGACAAGCAGTCAGTATTACTGTACAAAAGTTGATGTTAAGACATATTTGGGAACAATGGGTTACAAAATGTATAATGGACGTAAATCAGGAAGTGCTGTAAAAAAGGAATATTGTGCGTGGCAGGCAACAATGAAAATGTATTATAATAATAAATATAAATGTGGCTGAACAGTATGTTGCTCATAAGTAAATAAGAAAATACTCTGTCATAAAATTATTAGATATCATTTAATAGATATGAATAATTAGAATATGGCAGAGTATTTTTAAATTATAATATATTTATTACATAAGTCTACAGCATAAATGGAGGTTACAATGCGAGAAAAGTGTACTAAGATATTCCGAGATATCCCATCATCACTTCTGCTTATTATCGGATTTTGTCTTACAATGTTTGTTACTATGAAGTCCTGTGAATTCGTGAATAAAGTAATGGGAAGTAAATCAGCTGACAAAGGTTATGAAATGTATTATATGAATTTTACACATTCAGAAGTCATAACAGAAAAGAAAGATAAATTGACATATATGTATGTTGATTCTTCATCACAATGGATTAAATTTAAAGATATATATAACATTATGGCAGAGAAGAAATTGAATTTCTGTATCAATAATTTTGTGCATATTGGTGAAAGTCAGGAAATAGAGCGAGTTGTGACATATATCTATAATTTTGATGATACATATCCATTTGAATATAAAAAGAGAATGAAAACAGATAGTGAAAATGAACCTGTTGTCGTGATAGGAGAATCAATAGTTGATTATACGAATAAAATAGGAGACAGTTATTATCTAAATATAGAGGGACGTTATTATGAAGTTGCTGGAATTGCTGTGAATAATGAGGCTGGAGGATATGATTCATCTATCTATTTTATTGGAGACCATATAGAAAATGCAAAATATTATAAAGATGCTGAATCTGAGTTTGAAACTACAATTATGACAGGTGATGAGAGTTGTATGTATACATATGGTAAAAATAAAGGAGTTGTTACACTAATTAATGAAGTTAAGACAGAGTGTGAAGAAGAATATCCTGTAAATATTTCTGTAAGTACGGAAGAAACAGATTATACAGAGAAAAATATGACCAACATTATATATAGAAATATTAATATAATTTTATTACCGATATTATTCATATTCTGTATTAACAGTTGTTATTGTATTACATATCTATGGGTTAAAGCAAGAAAATATGATATAGCAGTAAAATATACATTTGGTTTTTCTAAAGGTCAGATATATGGCTGGATAATGAAAGAAATAAGCATACTTATTGGAATTGCAGTAATTATAACTATGATTGTTAAGATAATATTTGATTTGATATTTAAGAATAGTTTTAATTTTGATTATAGAACATTATACGATATTCTTATCATTACAGGTTCAGTAGTGTTTACGTTATTAATAACTTCTGTTGGTGCATATCGGTATTCAAATAGAATTATCCCGGCAGAAGTACTAAAGGAACTATAGATTACAAAGAGATATTTAGTGTGAAATATAATGCCGATGCGATTATTTTTCACACAGCTAATTGTTTCGGGGCGAAAACAATTAGCATATATGGCAGATGAGAAAACGCTTTAGCGAATTTCTCATCGCCTCCTCATGACAAAGTCGCTCGGAAATAAGGATTATTATGGAGGAAAAATGTTTAAACATAAATTAAGAATTGCATTTGATGAATTAATTAGAGAACGTAATTCAGGTGGAAATATATTGTTAGAGGCAGTGTCGTTATTATTAATAGGAGTAATGCTTTTTATTGTAGATATGAATATTTATAATGAAAAAACGGTTAGTAATATACTTGTGTCAGATTTAGATAATACAGGCATCATCTCAATAGAAGATGATAATAATTACGATAGATATGAAACTATGGAGGGATACGAACGATTTAAAAAGGAATATATGCAAAGATTTAATATCTTTTTAAATGAATTGAACAATTATAAAGGTATAGATGCAGCAATAGAGTATCAGTGGTCAGATATGAGTATAGATTTATATACAGATACAAATGGAAATAAAGTTTTTACTGAAAGTTTTAATATAGCGGAGCAAACCTATGAGTCATATACAATGTTTACGGAAGATGAGATAGGAAGAAATATTAGCACATTATGTGTTGGAAGAGACTATAATAAATTATTCAAAATAGATGTGATAACTGACTATACAGAAGATGAAGAGAATGAAATGTTTAGTAAATATACGGGCATAATATATATGGGAGATGCACTTGAACATATAGAACCAGGAACAGTTATAACGAGTGAATTTGGTGAAACATATATAGTTGGAGGTACAATTAAAAAGGGAGATAAGATGCCTAAGATTGAAGATGTAAGCGGCCAGGCAACAGCTTACGAGATAATGGATTATAAAATTCTTATAGTAAGAAATATGATAGAAGCTCCGGAAAAAATATGTTTTAAGCTTAAAGATGGATATTCTATTAATGATTTAAAAAATGAGATGTCCATACTGGGCAGAAAGATGAATTATACTCTGGCAGTAAAAAATTTCAAAGTTATATTTGATACAATAGGCTTTAAAAATAAGACATTTGTAAATTACATAAAACAAATATTATACATTATTATGATAACAGTTATTGTGTTACAGGTAAGTATGCAGGTGGTACATCTGTTAGAGAATTTTGGTAATTATGGAATATTATATGCAAATGGTTTTTCGGCAGGTGACCATTATTTTATATTCCTGATTCAGAATATATTGAAAGGAATTATTGCATTTTTTATTGCCCTGGGAGCAGGATATCTTATTCTGGAATTTATGTATACGGATATTGTGAGCAGGTATACTATGAGAATATTATATAATGTTGTACTTAAATATATATTATGGAAAGTTGCACTTTGTGCATTTGCAATAGCAATATTTACGGCAATGATAGCAATTGTTTTATTCAAGAGAAAATCACCTGCTGTTTTAATCAAGGAAAGTAAAAAATAAGATAATTAACCATAAAAATATTGTAGTAGAAAGGATAAGTAATCAGATTATAGGAAATGATAATCAGATTTTGGAATAATATATGATAGAATTAAAAGATGTATGTAAAACATACAAATATGGAAAAGAAGAAACTAAAGCACTTGATAATATTAATCTGACTATAAAAGATGGCGAATTTGTCGCAGTTATAGGTAATTCAGGTTCAGGTAAAAGTACACTCTTAAATGTAATAGGGTGTATGGATCTGATGGATAGTGGAAGCTATATTTTAAATGGACAGGAAATAAGTGGAATAAAAATAAATAAATTACATAAGGTCAGAAAAGAATCAATTAGTTTTGTATTTCAGAACTTTGCGTTGTTAAATCATTATACAGTTTTTGAAAATGTAGAAGTACCTTTATTAGCTAAAAAAGTCAGGAAAAGTGAAAGAAAAAGAATAGTAAAAGAGAAATTAGAGTTAATGGGAATAGATGATTTAAAGAGTAAACTTCCAACTAAGATATCGGGAGGCCAGCAGCAAAGATGTGCAATAGCAAGAGCACTTGCATCGGACAATAATATTATACTGGCGGATGAACCTACAGGAGCATTAGACAGTAAAACAGGTGAAGAGATTATGAAGGTGTTGAAAGAACTCAATGATATGGGGAAAACAGTCATAATTGTTACACATAATATGGATATTGCAAAACAAACTGACAGAATATTAGAAATGGAAGATGGCAGAATCAGAGATATAGATTTAGGACAGGTAACAAAATAATCCTAATGTAAAATATAATAAATATTTTAGAATATATTGCTAACTTTTTAGAATTATTGTGATATAATAAAAAGAGGATTGCGATATTTAACGGGAAATATATTGATAAAGAATATATTAATAAAGAATATATTAACAATTATATTTAATAAATGTAATATATCATTATTAATTAACAGATATTAATGATTAATATTAATCTGATCATTAATATAGAAAGGTTAGATATTGCAGAGATTTGATTGAGAAAGGTATGGTCAGATTATGAGTTTTAAAGAGATTAGTGCAAATGATATAAAAGATAATGCATTTGATATGATAGGTAAGAAGTGGATGTTAGTAACAGCCTCTGATGGAGAAAAGGTTAATACTATGACAGCATCATGGGGTGGTGTCGGCATAATGTGGGGCAAACCAGTGGCGTTTGTGTTCATAAGACCACAGAGATATACTAAAGAATTTGTTGATAAGGCAGATACTTTATCGCTTACTTTCTTTGATGAGTCATATAGAAAGATGTTAAATTATATGGGAACTACTTCAGGAAGAGACGAAGATAAGATTGCTAAGGCAGAACTTACAACGTGCTTTAGTGATAAGACACCATATTTTGAAGAAGCTGAAACAGCATTAATAGTTAAGAAATTATATGTTCAGGAGATGAACAAAGATTGTCTTACAGATGAGAGCATTGATAAAAGATGGTATCCTGAAAATGATTATCATACTATGTATATATGCGAGATAGAAAAAGTTTTAGTTAAATAGATTTACGGGGTGTTTAGAAAATGGATTCAAGATACGGGATGCTTAAAGACGTAGGTATTGACATTGTTGAATTAACTGATAATATGGGATTTGACGATAAAATGATAGAATATGTCTTTAAGGCTTTTCTGAAAGATGACAATTTTGAAAAGTTATGTAAGAGTATAGAATGTAAAGATTATGAAACAGCATTTTTAGCGGCACACACTTTAAAAGGTGTGCTTTCTAATCTTGCAATAAAAAATTTACAATTAGTTTGCAGTAATATTGTTGAAAAATTGAGACATAAGGACTATGATAATATAGATTGTGAATTTAAAGAATTTTGTAATATGTATAATGAAATACGTGATACGATAATGGAGGTATATGATGAATAAAAAGAAACCTTTGATAGGTTTGCTCGGTGCTTCGGCATTAGCCGGAGGTGCATATGCATTTGTTAGAAATATCTATAGAGGAAGTAAGTTTTTAGACAACTATGTAGATAAAGTTGAAAAAATAGATGTTAATTCTACGTTTGAATTAGAAGAGGATGGATATTATGCAATCCGTAAGAATGATAATAAACCATTCAGAGTATTGCAATTAACGGATATTCATATTGGTGGCGGATATCTGTCAAGACATGAAGATATGCAGGCACTAAGAATTGTACAAAGGGCAATTGCAAGTACAAAGCCTGATCTGATAGTAGTTACAGGTGATATAGCCTGTGCAAAAGCACATATCTCTCTTTCTAGAAATAATTTAAACTGTTTTAGAATATTGACGAATTTGTTAGAGAACATAGGTATTCCTTATGCGATTACATTTGGTAATCATGATGCAGATGGAAGATGCATCTATAAGAGAAGAGAACTTGCTGATTATGTGTCAAAAAGAGAACATTCATTAATGGTTGAAACAGAGAAGACAGAGAGTATAACAGGATTTTCTAATTATCTTGTTAAGCTTAGAAATAAAAATGGAAAACTTAATTCAGTTATATATATGCTTGATTCTAATGAATATATTAAAGTTGAGCAGAAAAAAACTTATGATTATATTCATAATGACCAGGTAGAATGGTATGCAAGTGAGACTATAAGAATTAACAGCGAAGAGGGCAGAAATGTCCCATCGCATTTATTTTTCCATATTCCGCTTAGAGAGTACAATGATGCATGGAATGCGGTAATCAATGCAGATAAATCAGCAGAGTATTATTATGGAAGCAGAGATGAGGCGATAAGTTGTTCGAAAGCAGATTCAGAGTTATTTAATAAAGTGCTTGAATTAGACTCCACAAAGGGAATATTCTGTGGACATGATCATCTTAATGATTTCTCTGTAAGTTACAAGGGTATAAGATTAACATATGGACAGGGAATTGATTGTCTGTTATATGCTAAGAATTTATCGGAGCATAAGGGTGCAACATTGTTAAAGATTCATAAAAATGGCGATTTTGAGATTAAAGGAAAGAAGCATAGGTGAGATAAATGTTATATTACATATTAGGAATACTTGCTGTGGTAGTTGTACATTTGATAACATATCTAAAATGTTATGAGAATGGTATCAAAGTAAACTGGTTACATATGTGGATGTCAGCAGGTTTTTCATGTTATATGGTGTATATTGTTGAGTATTTACATAATAATGTAATAGAGAATGGAATCGGACTGGCTAAATTAGCTGTAATGTTTATACCGGCAGGATTGTTTATGCCAATAATCTATAAACGTTTCAAATATTTTCTGATGAATATATTATATGTTTTATGCGTGGGTGGATTAATTGGTGTGTTACAGTATATTAATTGTCATAAATTTAATCCGTTAAATATCGTTTTTGAATTATTTGGTGTATTAATAGGATATATTTTTACTATGATTGTTAATGAGATTTCACCAGAGTTTAGAAAAAGATGTGTAATAAAGAAGAGAAAAAAACAAATCAGATATTTATCTTTTGAGGCTGAAACACTGGCATTACTTGTATTTATATTATTCTTTGCAGGTGCAATGGTAGAGCGTATATCAGGCAGAGATATAGAGAAACAAAAGGGTGCTGTTGTATATGAACACGAAGACGAATATAAAGACATTTACTATGCTGATAAGGACAAGTATGACAGATATGATGCATATGCAAAATTACATCCTGATATGAAATTAGAAGATGTAGTGTGGAGAGTAGATGCTAATTTAGATCAGGAATTTTATGATGAGGCATATACAACGATGGCAGATGCTAACACTAAATCACCTCTTTTGATTAATAAATTCAACAGAGTATCCGAAGATTATGAACCTGAGAAATTAGTAAGTATAGAGGGTGATTATGTAGCTACACCAGAGACAACTACAGCTTATCATGAACTTATTAATGACTTAGAAGACCTTGGAATGAAGATATATGTGGTATCTTCTTATAGAAGTGTTGAATATCAGAGAAATCTTCATAATTATTATCTTAAAAGTGACACGCCTGAAGAAGTAGATACTTACAGCTCAAGAGCAGGATATAGTGAACATCACACAGGACGAGCATTGGATATAAGCCAGGTAAGAGGTAATCTCAATGCTTTTGAGGGAAGTGATGAAGCTGCCTGGGTATATGAAAATGCATATAAATATGGTTTTATTGTCAGATATATGGATAATGAAATTGATGTGACAGGATATATTTTTGAACCTTGGCATATCACATATGTTGGAAAAGAAATTGCACAGACTATGCATGATGAGGGAATTACTACTTTAGAGGAATACGTTGTCAAATATGTTGATCATAAAAAGCCATAAAGCATATAGACATTCTACAATATAAATGTTATAATTTTTATTCAACTATGGAGGAAAAAATGAAATTATCTGATTTTTACTATGATTTGCCGAAAGAGCTTATTGCTCAGGATCCACTTAGTAACAGAGAATCATCAAGACTTATGTTATTAAATAAGGAGACCGGTGAAATAGAACATAAAATATTTAGTGATATTATTGATTATCTCAATCCGGGAGATTGTTTAGTCATTAACGATACAAAGGTTATACCTGCAAGATTAATTGGTACTAAGATAGGAACAGATGCACATATAGAAGTTCTTCTGTTAAAGAGAAGAGAGAATGATATATGGGAAGTGCTTGTTAAACCGGGTAAGAAAGCAAGACCGGGTTGTAAGATTTCGTTTGGTGACGGACTGTTAACAGGTGAGATAATTGATGTTGTGGAAGAGGGCAACAGACTGATTAAGTTTACCTATGATGGAATTTTTGAAGAAATTCTGGATAGGTTAGGAGAGATGCCACTCCCACCATATATTACGCATAAGCTTCAGGATAAGAACAGATATCAGACAGTTTATGCTAAACATGAGGGCTCAGCAGCAGCTCCGACAGCAGGATTACATTTTACAGAAAGTCTGCTAAAGAGAATTGAGGACAAGGGAATACAGATTGTCAGAGTTACACTTCATGTCGGACTTGGAACATTCAGACCTGTAAAGGTTGATAATGTATTAGAACATCATATGCATTCAGAATTCTTCGTTGTGGAGAAAGAAGCAGCAGACAGAATAAATGAAGCAAGAAAGAATGGTGGCAGAATAATTGCGGTAGGAACTACAAGTTGTAGAACTTTAGAGTCGGCAGCAGATGAGAATGGAATTATTCATCCAATGAGTAAAGAGACGGATATATTTATATATCCGGGATATAAGTTCAAGGCAATAGATGCTCTGATAACTAATTTTCACCTACCTGAATCGACATTACTTATGTTAGTATCAGCATTAGCAGGCAGAGAAAATATTATGAATGCTTATAGTGAAGCTGTAAAAGAAAAATACAGATTCTTTAGTTTCGGTGATGCTATGTTTATCTCATAGTACTTACTGAGTTATATTATGTCAGAATGTGCATATATACAATATGAATAGAAAGGTAATATGAATTATATAAAATATATGTAATAAATTTATATTACAAACTTGATGTATATAATTGCTTCTGGCAAGGAGGATTAAGTTGAATGAAAATATGTTATGAGGAGAAATGCTTTTAGAGGTATTCATTCACTTAAAATTTACCTGATTAGTTTCAGGGAAAATAAAAGCATAGTGAGTTTATGACACAGGAAAGAAGAAGAGCTAACAGAATGGACATCAATGTAAGTATTAAGTTAAGCTCTGTAAGAAACAAAGGAAATTTAGATGGTTTAAAGAATGATGCATTTGAAGTAGAAGTTGTTAATTTATCTAAAGACGGACTGGCATTCAAAAGTTCTGAGAAATTAGAATTAAATACTTATTATGATACAACTGTTTTATTATGGACAAAGGAGAAATTCCAGACAGTTATTGAGATAGTAAGAATGGAAAACTATGGTGAAGAACAGACATTATATGGTTGTAGATTTATCGGTATAATGCCATCAGACCAGTTAAAGATTCAGATTTATGAAATGGTAAGTGAAATGGAAGACTAGATCCATAACTATAATATCTATAATGCGATGCAATAAAAAGTATTTTTACTAAATTGAATCATAAGATGAGGATGATTCGATAATAGTAGAAATACTTTTTTCTTAATTAAATATTTATAGAACTCAGACTTCGCACATACATAATAGAATTAAATTATCTGTATTAAGCAAATTTGCATATATAAATATTGAAACATTTGTAAGAATTACTAATTTGTGGATATCCATTTTTCGGCTCTTTTGATTATTTATGTTCATTCAAGGTCCCTACACTTAAACCGATGTGTTCGTCTATGCCACACACTTGAATTATGACGTATCGTGTGAGAGTTAATGCCGTCAGATGCAAAAGGTCGGTGCAGTAAATTACCGTTCAAGCGAAGCGCGTTTGATTTACTGCACCGTAATAACCTATGCAGATGGCGGCATTTACTCTCACTAGATTAAGAAATATGAAAGTGTGTGTCATAGACGTACATCTCGGTTTAACTGTATGTCCGTTGAATGTACACAAAATTAGAGCCGAAAAAAGATATCTCACAAATTTACGTAATTCTTACAAGGTGTTTCGATATTTATATATCAAATTTGCTTTAACAGATGAATATAAATTACATATGTATGTGCGAAGTCTGCGTATATAAATATTTAATTAACGAATATAAGTTTTATAGTTATAGTTCTTTAATTTGCAATCTGCCTTATCAAGAGCTTCTTTACTATAAAATTCAATTTTAAGGACACCATCCTCGAATTCACGATTATGAATAATTCCAATATTTTTAATACTTATATCATTCTGTGCAAGGATTGTTGCAATGATTGAAATTGCACCTGATTCATCGATGATATCGCAATATAAAGTATATTCTTTAGTAATTGGACCACGTCTGTTATCAGAGAATGAATTTCTATATTCGCGGCTTTCATGGAATAAATCATATATATATTCAGAATTACCTGAATTAATTGCATTTTTAATATCGCTAAGTGAAGCAATATATTTATCTATTAATGTTACGATATTAGCACTGTTTGTTGAACAAATCTGCTGCCACATCTCAGGAGAAGATGAAGCTATTCTTGTAATATCTTTAAAGCCTCCTGCGGCAAGCAGCTTCATTGTCTCGTCTTCTGAATCGTTATGCTTAACCAGATTAACAAGGCTTGCTGCAATCAGGTGAGGAACGTGGCTTATTGCTGCAACAGCGTAATCATGTTCTTTATAATTAAGTACGATTGGAATTGCACCAATAGATTCAACTAATTCGTAGAATTCTGATATCTTATCTTCAGGTGTTTCAGCAGTAGGTGTAATTGGATAGTAAGCATTTTCAAGTAAATATCCTGAAGCATTATCATAGCCTGTTTTCTCAGAGCCGGCCATAGGGTGTCCTCCTATGAATTGACGGTTTAGATGTCTGTCAGCAATTGCAACGTGGATATTTGTCTTAACACTTCCAACATCTGTAATTATACAGTTTTCATTTATAATATCTTTTAGAATATCCAGATATGTAATATTATGCTCTACAGGAGTGCAGAGAAAGATATAGTCGCAATCCGAAAATGATTCGTCAACTTTATCTGTAACTGAATCGGCTGTACCATCATTAAGTGCAGTAAGCCTCGCATTTTCACTTCTGTTATATGCAAGTATTTTATGATTTGGGTGAACTCTTTTGATGGCTTTAGCAATTGAACCACCGATGAGTCCAAGTCCTATAAATCCTATTTTTAAATCTCTCATCTTAAGAACCATGCCTTCCTGATACTTAGTAGCTGATTAGTCCGACTATATAACATATGAATCAGACTTCAAACATTAGTTCATTTGTATATAAATAATACAGTAAAAATCTCTATAAATATCGTATGATATTATAGCAATTTGTAAAAGTAATGTCAATTTATCTTGAAAATAACAATAGAAGCTAGTAGAATATATTCGAAATAAGGATTAGGGTGTCAAAAACATCCTGATTGAAATAAAAAAGCATTTGGAATGGAGACAGAATGGAAAATACTACTAATAGTGCTACAGAAATAGTTGAGATGAGATATGAGGATTCAGCAATTGATAAAAGAATACTTCGTGGAATAAAGGAAATGGGTTTCGAAATTATGACACCTATACAGGCTCAGGCGATTCCTTTATTGTTAGAGGGTTATGATATTATCGGACAGGCACAGACAGGTACAGGTAAAACAGCCGCTTTCGGTATTCCGCTTATTCAGAATATCGACCCGGAAGACAAACATATACAGGCAATCGTTTTATGTCCTACAAGAGAATTAGCTATACAGGCGGCAGAAGAATTAAGAAAATTAGCTAAATTTACACATGGAATAAAGGTGCTTCCTATCTATGGAGGTCAGGATATTAATACACAGATAAGGTCGCTTAAGACAGGAGTGCAGATTATAGTCGGTACACCTGGAAGAGTTATGGACCATATGAGACGACATACTTTAAAGATGAATAATTTAAAGACTATGGTGTTAGATGAAGCAGATGAAATGCTTAATATGGGCTTTAGAGAGGATATAGAAACTATATTAAAAGGGATACCAGAAGAACATCAGACAGCATTATTTTCAGCTACGATGCCAAAAGCTATAATGGATATTACTGATAAATATCAAAAAGATGCCAAGTTAATTAAGATTACACGTAAAGAGATAACAGTACCTCTTGTTAAACAGTATTATTATGAAGTAAATGGTAAGAGTAAAGCTGACGTTGTATGTCGATTGTTAGATTATTATAATCCTAAGAGAACAATGATTTTCTGCAATACAAAGCGTATGGTAGATGAACTTGCAGAAAAATTAAAGGGACGTGGATATTTTGCAGATGGACTTCATGGTGATATGTCACAGAGACAGAGAGATATGGTTATGAACCGTTTCAGAAATAATAAGACAGATATACTTATTGCAACAGATGTGGCAGCGAGAGGTATAGACGTAGATGATATAGAAGCTGTATTTAATTATGATGTACCGCAGGATATCGAATACTATGTTCATAGAATCGGAAGAACCGGAAGAGCTGGAAGAAAGGGAAGATCATTCACATTAGTTGTTGGCAAAGAAATTTATAAATTACGTGAAATAGAGAAATCATGTAAGACAAAGATAAAATTAAGAAGCATCCCATCAGTAAATGATGTAAATGAGATAAAATCACAGAAATGCTTAAATGATGCGATAGATGTCTTACAGAATAAGGACATAAGTAAAGCACTGAAATATGTGGAACAGAAAATTAATGATGATGATATAACAGCACTTGAATTAGCAGCAGCTTTCTTACGACTTAATATGGGAGAAGAAGCTAAAGAAATTGAGAAAGTGGAATACAAGAATTCAGGCAAAGGACGTTTTTCAAAGAGAACATATAATAATTCTGATAAATCTTCTGGCTCAAGAAAGAGTGGTAAATCTAATAAATCATCAGCACAGAATAAATCAGATAAACAGAAGAAAAATGGTAGTCGCAGTAAATCAGGCAAAAACGATAAGTCTGGAAGAGCAGATAAATTATTAAAAAATGATAAGTCAGGCAGAGCAGATAAGTTATTGAAAAACGATAAGTCTGGCAGAACAAGTAAATCTGGTAAAACAGATAAGTCTGGTAAAGCAAATAAACCAGGCAAAACGGATAGAACAGGAAAAGCTAAAAAGTCTGAATAGAAAACTAAATATTAAAAACTCATACACTTAAAACAATGCATTTCCTCTTCGCAATAAAGTTGCTCGAAAATGAGGATTAGTATAAAAACAAATGTCGTCAGATGCAAAAGGCAGGTACAGTAAAACAACGTTCAAGTAAAACACGTTTGACCTACTGCACCATAATAACATCCATTCCGCAGGCACAACGTGCCAGCGGAATCGCGAGCCAAATTTCAGATTTGGCTCTGCGATAGCTGTGTGAAAAATCAGATATCAATCTGTATTTTTCACACTAACCTCTGCATCTGGCGACATTTGTTTTCATTGAATTAAAAAATTATGAAAGTACGTGTCATAGATAAACTTTAATAAATAATTAAAAGAATATAATCTGTAATAGAATGATTATAATTATTTTAATTCGAGAGAATCAGGATTGACAGGCTTACACATCATAGAATAATTAGTATGGTAAATAACGAAGCCCGGAGCAGCACCATTGACACGTTTTAAATTCTTTTTCTGGGTATAGTCGATTTCAACTTTTTCCTGATTACGTGATTTTGAGTAATATGCAGCTAAACCACCAGCTAATTCATATATGTTATCAGGCAAATCAGGGTTTTCTGATTTAACGACTACGTGTGAACCTGGTACACCTTTAGTATGGAACCACCAGTCATTACCGGAAGCAATTTTAAAAGTAACTTCCTCATTCTGAAAATTATTTTTACCAATATATATATCATAACCCTCGGGTAATTTGAGATGAATTGGTTTGTTTGTGAATTTTGCTTTTTTATCAGATGATTTTCGCTTGATATATCCATATTCGATTAACTCTTCACGTAAGGCTTTAAGGTCATTTTCATCGGTTGCTATATCGAGTGATGTAGAGATTGATTCAAGGTGTTCAATTTCATTTTTAGTATCAATAACAATTTTTGAAAGTGCCTCATAAGTACGTTTGAGTTTACTGTATTTGTCAAAATATTTCTTGGCATTTTCAAGTGCTGACAAATCAGGATTAAGAGGAATGGTTATCTCAGTATTATCATAATAATTTAAGCAGGTTAATTCCTTAGAACCCTCTTCTAAACCATATCCATATGCAGTAAGTAATTCACCGTATATCTTATATTTATCACGCTTTTTAGTGTCATCTAACTGCTTTAACTGTAGGTCGTATTTTTTAGATTCTTTAGAAAGTGCAGTAGTTACCACTTGTCTTAAATCAGAAGAACGTTTTCTTATACGTGTGATTAAATCTTTCTCAGCATAATATTTTTCAAGAACCTCACTTATTGATGAGAAATATTTTGCATTGGAATCCTCATAAACCGAAAGAGGAAGAGCGCTAAATTCCAAAGGCGCATCGTCCTTATAATATATTACGGGCTTAAAATCAGAATTAATCACATCTGACATATAATTAGTAAAAATATTATATAAATGATATATCTCTGTATCATTTAATGTGTTTGCAGGAATAGTTGAATCTAAGCTTGCAAGATTAATAATATCTTCACTTACAATAGGACTTATACCAGTAATTGTCATATAGATTGCTTTAGAAAGTGGCAATGCTTTACTTCTTATCGCAGTATCGAAATCGGTAAATTCAAGCTCAAGAGGGTTCAACTTCATATCAGACATTGGAATAAAATACTCTCGTCCCGGTAAAACCTCTCTGACGGAACTCATTTGTGCATTGATATGTTTAATACTGTCAATTATGTGATTATTATCATCGCAAAAGATAATGTTACTATGTTTGCCCATTAATTCAACGATTAGGACTTTTTTACATAAATCACCCATTTCGTTCAGGTGCTCAATCTCTAAATTAATTACACGCTCAAGTCCGGGCTGATATATTCGTGTAATTCGTCCGTTGCTTATATGTTTTCTTAACAACATACAGAAGCTTGGAGCAGTCAGTGGTGAGGGCTTATTTAAACTTGTTAAATACATAAGAGGTAAAGATGCACCTGCTGAAATCTGCAATCTGTATTGTTCTTTGTTATTCTTTATGGTAAGAATTAATTCATCTTTTTCCGGCTGGGCAATCTTGAAAATTCTTCCGTTAATAAGTGTTTTATTTAATTCGGCAACAACCGCCGAAACTGTAATTCCATCAAAAGCCATAATATTCCTCATTTCTGAGCGACTTGCCTAGAAGAGGCGATGAGAAATTCGCGCAGGCAATTTCTCATATGCCATAAAAGCTATTTGCTTTCGCTCCGAAACAAATAGCTGTGTGAAAAGTGTATAATAAATTTGAAATGTTTTCAAGGGGTAGTGCGAAAGATTTGTGATAACTGTTTATTTTAACAAGGCTCAAACCTTGACGTTGTTTTTGAAATGTTTTATAATAAAATTTAGCTTATTATTTCTAAAATACAAGGTATTTTTAGAGTATGGGTTGGTACGAGAACTGAATGAAAATGTAAATGATTGGAGAAGAATATGGTTAAGAGTATGACAGGCTTTGGAAGAAGTGAATTGTCTGAAAATAATAGAAAACTTACTATAGAAATGAAATCAGTTAACCACAGATATCTCGATGTTAATATAAAGCTGCCTAAGAAATTTAATTTCTATGAGGCATATCTGAGAAATCTGTTAAAACAGTATATTGAACGCGGGAAAGTTGATATATTTGTAACATATGAGGATAACTCTGAGAATAGCGAGACACTTTGCTATAATGGAGCACTTGCTAAGGAATATGCGAAATATATAGAGCAGATGGGCAGAGAATTAAAGATTGAGAATGATATAACGACATCTGCACTTATTAAATGTCAGGATATCTTCGTTATGCAGGAGCAGAGCATTGACGAGGAAGAATTAGAAAAGATGCTTAAGAGGGTATTCTGTGAGGCAGCGGAGAACTTTGTTAAGACCAGAGAGACAGAAGGTGAGAATCTTAAGACGGATATACTTGCTAAATTAGATGAGATGTCTAAATATGTTGAGTTTATAGAAGAACGTTCACCTAAGATTATCGCAGAATACAGAGAGAAGTTAGAGGCTAAAATCAAAGAATTATTAGATAACAGCCAGATTGATGATAGCAGAATAGTTACTGAAGTTACGATTTTTGCTGATAAGATATGCGTTGATGAAGAGATAGTCAGACTTAAAAGCCATATAGATGGAATGAAGAAATCTCTCATAGACGGTGGTGCAATAGGAAGAAAGTTAGATTTTGTGGCTCAGGAGATGAACAGAGAAGCTAATACAATTCTTTCTAAGACAACGGATTTAGAAATAACAGATGTTGGAATAGAACTTAAAACATCAATTGAAAAAATACGTGAACAGATACAAAATATAGAGTAATATATGTTGACTATTTTCAAAAAAATATATAGAATAGGGTGATGAATTTGCATAAGATGCTTAATATAGGATATGGAAATGTTGTGAATTCAGAGAAAGTAGTTGCAGTTGTCAGTCCTGACTCAGCACCTGTTAAGAGGCTGATTCAGAATTCCAAGGACGAGGGCATTGCTGTAGATGCTACACAGGGAAGAAAGACAAAATCTGTTATTATTACTGACAGTAACTATATTATATTGTCGGCATTGGTGCCTGATACGATAGCAGGACGATTCAATGAAAGTATAATGCAGGGAAAGGAAGATAATAATGAAGAATAAAGGCGTACTTACTATTATTTCAGGTTTCTCAGGTGTAGGCAAAGGTACACTTGTTAAAATGTTGCTTGATAAATATGATAATTATGCACTTTCTATATCAGCAACTACCAGAGAACCACGAGTTGGTGAACAGGACGGTGTGAATTACTTTTTCATAACTAAAGATGAGTTTGAGAAGAAGATTGCTGACAAAGAATTACTTGAATATGCACAGTATGTTGGTAATTATTATGGAACCCCTAGAAGATACGTTGAAGAACAGCTTAATAATGGTAAAGATGTTCTGCTAGAAATCGAGATTCAGGGTGCTATGCAGATTAAAGAGATAATGCCTGATGCAATGACTATATTTGTAATGCCACCTGATGCTAAGACGTTAAAAGAGCGTTTAGTAGGCAGAGGCACTGAGAGTATGGAAGTTATATATGAAAGACTTAAAAGAGCTGTTGTTGAGTCACAGGGCATTGAGAAATATGATAATATTTTAGTAAATGATGACTTAGAAGAAAGTGTTAAAGAGTTACATTCGATTATTCAGGCGAGCCATAACAGTTCGTTTAGAAATATAGATTTTATAAAAGAGATAAGAGAAGATATTAAGGTCTTTTCGGAAGGAGAATAAAATATGTTACACCCATCTTACACAGATTTAATGGAAGTTGTTAATAGCGAGGTTGAACCGGGAGAACAGCCGGTAGTACAGAGCAGATATTCAATTGTAATGGCTACTTCAAAAAGAGCAAGACAGATTATTGCAGGAGAAGAACCATTAGTAAATGGCTGTGGAAAGAAGCCTCTTTCAATTGCAGTTGAGGAACTTTATAAATCAAAAATCAGAATAACAGGCGACGAAGAAGAGGAAATTTAATTATTTATGAGTAATGATAACAATAAGATGAAGATTTTGTTTATATCTTTAGGCTGTGATAAGAACCTTGTGGATTCAGAGGAGATGTTAGGATTACTTAATCGTGAACATTTTGAATTCACAGATGATGAACGTGAGGCTGACATAATAGTTGTTAATACCTGTTGCTTTGTAAATGATGCTAAAGAGGAAAGTGTTAATACTATCTTACAGATGGCTGAATATCGTAAAAGCGGCAGTTGCAAGGCACTCATTGTTACAGGTTGTCTGGCTCAGAGATATAAGACAGAAATTTCAGATGAGATACCTGAGGTAGATGCGATTCTTGGAACAAGTTCATATGACAAGATTGTAGATGCAGTAAAGAGTACAATTGGTGGAGAAAAATTTGAAAAATTCAATCCATTAGATGAACTTATTGTAGAAGAAAGCGAAAGAGTCGTTACTACAGGAGGTCATTATGCATATATTAAGATTGCAGAAGGCTGTAATAAATGCTGCACATATTGTATTATTCCTAAGATAAGAGGAAGATACAGAAGTGTACCGGAGGAAGAGATTCTTAAAACAGCAGAGAAGCTCGTTGGAAATGGTGCAAAGGAACTTATACTTGTTGCACAGGAGACAACGCTTTATGGTGTTGATTTATATGGTAGAAAGACGTTACCTGATTTGCTTAAGAAGATTTGTAAGATTCCGGGACTTGTATGGGTAAGAATCTTATATTGCTATCCTGAAGAAATTACTGACGAACTTATAGAGGTTATGAAAAATGAACCTAAAGTCTGTCATTATATTGATATGCCTATCCAGCATGCAAGTGACAGGATTCTAAAAACAATGGGACGACGTACCAACAGAGCAGAATTAACTGAAAGAATATCAAAGATTAGAAAAGAGATTCCGGACATCGTTCTTAGAACAACATTGATTTCAGGTTTTCCTGGTGAAACAGAAGAAGATCATGAAGAAATGCTTGATTTTGTTGATGAGATGGAATTTGAACGCTTAGGTGTATTTGCATATTCGCCTGAGGAAGATACGGTAGCAGCCGAGATGCCTGATCAGATAGATGAAGATATTAAGATTAAGAGAAGAAATGAAATTATGGAATTGCAGCAGGAGATTGCATTTGAGAACGCCGAAGATATGATAGGCAGAGAGTTGCTTGTTATGATAGAGGGAAAAGTTGTCGATGAAAATGCATATGTTGGAAGAACATATATGGATTGCCCTAATGTTGATGGAAATATCTTTATTACGACTGATGAGGAACTGATTACAGGTGACTTTGTAAAAGTTAAAGTAACAGGTGCAGCAGAATATGACCTGATTGGCGAGATTATATAATTAAATAAAAAATATACGGAAAGGTAGAATGATGAGATGAATTTACCTAATAAATTAACGATGTTCAGAGTCTTTATGATTCCGTTTTTTGTTATATTTATGTTAGTGAATGTGACAGGCGAATATGATAAATATATTGCAGTTGCCATATTCATTATTGCAAGTCTTACAGATATGTTAGACGGAAAGATTGCCAGAAAATATAATCTGGTAACTAATTTTGGAAAATTTATGGATCCATTGGCAGATAAATTGTTAGTATGTTCGGCACTTATCTGTTTAATCGGTGATAAATTACAGGCATGGATTGTAATTGTAATTATCAGCAGAGAATTAATTATCAGTGGCTTCAGAACAATTGCAGCAGATAATGGCGTAGTCATAGCAGCAAGCTGGTGGGGAAAATATAAGACAACATCGCAGATGCTTATGATAATAATTATGATTGTAAATCTTAATTATAGCTGGTATGGAATATTAGAATATGTATTCATCTATCTGTCACTTGTTCTTACAATTATCTCACTTGTAGATTATCTTGTTAAGAATAGACAGGTGCTTGTTGATGGAAGTACAGGTAAATAAGTGATGGAAGAGAAAATTGTCAGATTTCTAAATGAACATAATATGACGATAACAACTGTAGAGTCATGCACAGGCGGACTCATAGCAGCGAGACTTGTAAATGTATCAGGTGCATCGAATGTATTTAGCGAGGGATATGTTACATATTCAGAAAATGCGAAAGCTAAGATGGTAGGTGTCAATCCTGAAACTATAGAAAAATACAATGTGGTAAGTGAAGAGGTTGCATATGAAATGGCATCAGGCGGTGCTAAAACCGCAAATGCGGATGTGGCTGTATCAGTTACCGGAGTAGCAGGACCACTTGGAGGAACGAAAGAGATTCCGGTTGGAACTGTATGTATAGGTGTATATTATAAAAACAAAGTCACAACAGGAAAGTTCCTGTTTAACGGAGACAGATTACAGGTTAGAAACCAGGCTGTAGATAAGGCATTAGAAATGGTCTGGAATGAAATCAACAGTAGATAAGATAAAACAAATGATAATAAATTATAAACAATAAATAATAAAAATTGTGAATAATATTTTTCGGCTCAATATAGTGTATATTTAATGTACATACACCGTATTGGGCCGAAAATGTTTTGACTCAAATGTGATACAAAGGATATGTATATTTATAAAATCACAAAATAAAAAAGTTAAATTACATATTGACAAAGAATAATATTTATCATATATTATATTTACAAAATAATCCATGGAATATAGATAAAAATAAGTTGACAAATATTAGTTAATATTATATTATATTTAAAGACGAACATTAGTTCGATTAGACGGAGGTATTATTTATGGATAACAGTGAAAAATTAAAAGCATTGGAATCAGCAATTTCACAGATAGAGAAACAGCATGGTAAAGGTTCGGTTATGAAGTTAGGAGATCCTAAGTCAACCATGAATATAGAGACAGTACCTACAGGTTCATTAAGTCTTGACCTTGCACTTGGTCTTGGTGGAGTTCCTAAGGGAAGAATTATTGAGGTATATGGACCTGAATCAAGTGGTAAGACAACAGTTGCATTACATATGATAGCAGAAGTACAGAAGAGAGGCGGAATTGCAGGCTTCATAGATGCAGAGCATGCACTTGATCCGGTTTATGCTAAGGCTATCGGAGTTGATGTGGATAATTTATATATATCACAGCCTGATTTTGGTGAGCAGGCATTAGAGATTGCAGAGACATTTGTGCGTTCAGGCGCTATTGATATTGTAATTGTCGACTCAGTTGCAGCGCTTGTACCTAAGGCTGAAATTGATGGTGATATGGGTGATTCCCACATCGGATTACAGGCACGACTTATGTCACAGGCACTTAGAAAGTTAACAGCAGTTATAAGCAAGTCTAATTGTATTGTAGTATTTATTAACCAGTTAAGAGAGAAAGTCGGCGTAATGTTTGGTAATCCTGAGACAACAACAGGTGGTAGAGCGTTAAAATTCTATGCTTCAATAAGATTAGATGTAAGAAGAATTGAGACGTTAAAGCAGGGTGGAGAAATAGTCGGAAACAGAGCTAAGGTTAAAGTTGTTAAGAATAAGGTTGCACCTCCATTTAAGGAAGCTGAATTCGATATTATGTTTGGTAAAGGAATCTCAAAAGAGGGTGATATACTTGACCTTGCAGCTAACTGTGGAATAGTTTCTAAGAGTGGTGCATGGTATGCATATAATGGTGATAAGATTGGTCAGGGTAGAGAGAATGCTAAGCTTACTTTACTTAATAATCCTGAATTAATGGAAGAGATAGAGAAAGCAGTTAGAGAGAAATATGCATTAAATTCCAGTGGAGAGCCTGAGAAAGATGATGATTCTAAGGTAGCAGACGAATCAGAAGAATAGATATGATTGTAACAGATATTGTCAGAACAGATAAGAAGAAAAGTTTAATATACATTGATTACGAGAAAGCATTTTCGCTATATAATAGTGAGATTAAGAGATTAGGTATAGAAACGGATACAGAGCTTGATATTGATTCATATAATGAGATTATGAATGATATTTTACCTAAAAGATGCAGGGAACGTGCGGTATATATATTAAAAGATTCAGACAAATCAGAATTTATATTGCGGGATAAACTGTCTAAGGGTGGTTATCCCGCAATTATAATAGATAAAGTAATAGCTGATTTTAAGGAATATAAGTATGTAGATGATGAGAGATATGCGACAAATTATGTCAAATATAATATTTCATCAAAGAGTAAGTCTAGAATTATTAATGAATTATATGCGAAGGGAATTAGTAAAACTTTAATTAGCAGAACATTTGATGAATATGAAGATGAGAATATTAATGAAGTCCAATATGAATTAGTTAAGAAAGAATTTCTAAAGAAGAGATATGATTTTTTAGAAGATGATAAGAACTTACTTAATAAAATTATAGCTTCATTAATGCGTAAAGGCTTTAAATATGATGATATAATGCAAGTTTATTATGAACTTAGGAGAGAAAACTGATTATCAGAAAATTATACAAAAAATAACTGAGATTTTTCCTCTTTTATATCAAAATGCATATGAAAATGTGAACTTTACTTGACATAATTCTAAAAACAGTATAAAATTTATATGTTGTGATTGTACAATGAAAACTAAATAAGGAGGTGCTCCTGTGAATACACCTATAATAATAGCAATTAGTGTAGTTGCTACCTTATGTATTGTTTTTCCGGCAGCTTGGTTTTTAGCAATTGCCCATCGCAAGAAGTCATATGAAGCGAAAATCGGCAGTGCTGAAGAGAAATCAAGAGAGATAATAGATGAAGCTTTAAAGACAGCAGAAACTACTAAAAGAGAAGCAGTATTAGAAGCTAAGGAAGAGTCAATAAAGACTAAGAATGAGCTTGAAAAGGAAAGCAAAGAGCGCAGAGCTGAGATTCAGCGTTATGAGAAACGTGTACTTTCTAAGGAAGAAGCTTTAGATAAAAAAGCTGAACAGATGGAAAGAAAAGAAGGTTCTCTTGCAAAACGTGAAGAAGAATTAGCTAAGATGCGCGAAGATGTCGCTAAATTAAACGAACAGCGTGTACAGGAATTAGAAAGAATCTCTGGTTTAACCTCCGAACAAGCAAAAGAATATTTGTTAAAAACTGTTGAAGAAGAAGTGAAAATTGATACTGCTAAGATGGTTAAAGAACTTGA
>OMVQ01000012.1 GCA_900314555.1 uncultured Eubacteriales bacterium
TAACACCCATCGGGGATACATTGGTTGGAGCAGCTGTGATAATATTTGTATGGATATGCATGACTGCCTTGATATGTGTGCTGAGACTTTGGAAATGCGTGGCTATATGGTTGCACTTGAGGCAGCTACATACATTTTAGTATCTGGCGTTAAAAATGAATTATAACTATACATAATTAATCCTAGCCAGTTAAACACAATGATGTTATAATGACGGAAAAGAGTTTACTGTAAACGAGGATAAAGATGGTTTTTAGCAGTTTAATATTTCTATTTAGATTTTTACCTTTAATATTACTGATTTATTATATAGTACCGGGAAAATTTAAGAATATGGTTTTATTATCAGGAAGCCTTGTATTCTATGCTTGGGGTGAGCCAAAGTATGTTCTTATAATGATTTTCTCGACACTTGTAAATTACATTTTCGGAATATTAATAGAGCATTTTAAGAAAAAAGATAAGATTTCTGCATCGAAATATATGGTTGTGGCATCAGTTATTGTTAATCTGTCGGTGCTTGGCTTCTTTAAATATGCGGATTTACTTATTAACACAGCAAATAAATTGACAGGAAGTGGGTTTCATTTACTTGAAATTGCACTTCCTGTTGGTGTGTCTTTTTATACATTTCAGACAATGTCATATACGATTGATGTATACAGGGGAAATGTTGCAGCCCAGAGAAATATTATTACATTCGGGACATATGTAACAATGTTTCCGCAATTGATAGCAGGACCGATTGTTAAATATAAAAGTGTTGCAGATGAGCTTAATAACCGCAAGGGAAATATTGATACATTTGCAGAGGGAATAGGGCGATTTATAACCGGCTTAGGTAAAAAAGTTTTATTAGCTAATAACATTGGTAATCTGTGGGACACGATAAAGGCTGTTAATCCGGGAAATATGTCGGTGTTATCTGCATGGCTTGGAATTATCGCATTTACATTCCAGATATATTTTGATTTCTCGGGATATTCAGATATGGCAATCGGATTAGGTAAGATGTTTGGTTTTAATTTTGAGGAGAATTTCAATTATCCGTATATTTCTAAAAGTGTTACGGAATTCTTTAGAAGATGGCATATTTCACTTGGCACATGGTTTAGGGAATATGTCTATATTCCACTTGGAGGAAACCGTTGCGCTGCATATAAACATATCCGTAATATTTTGGTGGTATGGATACTTACAGGCTTGTGGCATGGTGCAAGTTATAACTTTATGTTATGGGGATTATATTACGGCGTAATTCTTATCATAGAGAAGATATTTCTTAAGAAATACATAGACAGACTTCCAGCATTTATACAGCATATATACACTTTATTTATTGTAATTACCGGCTGGGTAATTTTCTCATTTGAAGATATGGGACAGTTAGGAAGATATCTTAAGACAATGTTTAATATTACAGGTGGGAAAATCTATGATAACCAGTCAATTTATCTGTTATATACACACGTAGTTTTACTGATTATATTAATAGTGGCATCGACACCTGTTGCTAAGAAATTAGTAAACAGGCTGTTTGAAATTATAAAGAGTGAGGCGGTTAAAACAGTCCTTACAAATGTTTTCTATGTTGTTGTATTTGCAATGGTAATAGCTTATCTTGTTGATTCAAGCTATAATCCATTTCTGTATTTCAGATTTTAAATAAGGATAGCGTGAAAAATGAAGAAATTAAAAGGAAGCATAAGAAGTAAAGTTACAGTTACAATATTTTTATTAATTTTATCAGGAATGTCAGTATTTGGCTTTGCGGCAGGTGATGAAAGATATTCAGAAAAAGAGAACCGTTATCTTGCAATAAAGCCTGATTTAGACAGAGAGAATCTGTTAAACGGCAAATATCAGGAGGATTACGAAACGTATCTTGCGGATAAGACGGTATTTAGAAATAAATGGATAGAATTTAAGACGTATATCGAGCTTGCAAGCCTTAAAAAGGACGTAAATGGAGTGTATTTCGGAAAAGATAATTATCTGATAGCAAGACAGGATACAGATAAGTTCGAAACGGAAAATGCGGATAAAAACTGTGAATATTTAGAAGAATTTGTGGATAATTACAAGAAAAATACCGATATATGTGTAATGTTAGTTCCAAATACTTCGGAGATTTTAAAGGATAAGCTTCCAAAGTATGCATATAACTTCAATGAAACTAGGTATATTAATGACATTTACAAGGAAATCGGAGAGGATAATACAGTAGATGTAAATGAGATACTTAAGGCTCATAAAGACGAATATCTGTATTATAAGACAGACCATCATTGGACAACACTTGGTGCATATTATGCATTTACGGAGTATGCGGATAAAACAGGAATTAATATAGAGAAATATACGACTAAGTTAGTAACGGATAAATTCTACGGAACAATGAGTTCAAAGGTGAATTTAGAGATTGAAGCTGATAAGGTATACATCTATGAGCCGGATAAGGAAGAAGAGGTATCAGTGAGTTACAATAATTCTACAGAACTTAAAGACAGTCTGTATGAAATGTCAGCACTTGATAAGAAAGATAAATACAGTATATTTCTTGGAGGCAACAATCCATTAGTACAAATCACTACCAATGCTAAGAATGACAGAAAGGTTCTGGTTATAAAAGATTCATTTGCACATTGCTTTATTCCATTTATGATTAGTGGGTTTAGTAAGATAGATGTAGTTGATTTGCGATATTATAATGGGAGTATTGGAAAAATGATAGAAGAGGGCGGTTATACGGATATTCTGGTGCTGTATAATGTTGGAAATTTTGTGGAAGATAAAAATATATATAAGTTAGTGAATTGATATTGGAGAAAATAATGCAGAAAATTTTTATTATAGAAGATGACAGTATAATTGCATCATCGGTTGAGAAGTATCTGAATGGTTTTGGATATGAGACAAGGCTTGTAAGAAAATTTGATAATATAGTGAATGAATTTGCGGAATATAATCCGCATCTGGTATTAATGGATATTTCCCTGCCTTATTATAATGGTTTCTATTGGTGCAGTGAGATAAGGAAGATTTCTAAAGTACCGATTATATTTGTTTCGTCAAGTTCTGATAATATGAATATAGTTATGGCGATAAATATGGGTGGAGATGATTTTATTGCCAAGCCTTTTGAATTATCGCTTCTGTTAGCGAAGATTCAGGCAATGCTTAGAAGAACCTATGATTTTGCTTCACAAACTAATCTTATAGAGCATAACGGACTTATATTGGATATGGGAAATGCGACTGCTACATATAAGGGAAGTGCAATCGAACTTACCAGAAATGAATTTAAGATATTAAAAATTCTTATGGATAACAGGGGCAAAACCGTAAGCAGAGAAGATATAATGACTGTATTATGGGAATCGGACAGTTATGTTGATGATAATACGTTGACGGTTAATGTGACTAGATTAAGAAAGAAATTAGAAAATGCAGGTTTAGAGGGATTGATTGAAACGAAAAAAGGAATGGGGTACTATATAGCGAATGGAGCTTAGTGTGAAAAATACAGATTGATATCTGATTTTTCACACAGCTAAATGTGTCGCAGGCGCCACATTTAGCGTCTATCGCAGAGCCAAATCTGATATTTGGCTCGCGATTCCTCCGGCACTTCGTACCTGCGGAATGGAGCTTAGTATGTTATATAAATATTTGAAACAGAATATTAAAATGATAAGTCTGTATATAACTATAATGATTTTAAATGCTGTTATCTTATATTTCGAAAATGTTGATAAAACAGCGATAATGTATTCGACAAGTGTAATTCTGTATATTGGAATTGTGGTTGTATTATTTGGAATGTTCAGATTCTATAAGAAAAGCAAAGTATTAAAGAGAAAATCAATTCCTAAGAAGTTAACTCCGATAGAAGAAGCATATGTGGATATTATTAATGAAAAGGTAGAAGAGATAGAAAAGCTTAAGTCGGAAAATGGCATAAAGCGTAAAGAGATGATGGAGTTCTATACAATGTGGCTTCATCAGGTCAAGACACCGATAGCAGCACTTAATTTTCTGTTACAGGAGGATGAAGTTAAGGAGTTAGCTAACCATAAGGAATTAGAGAACGAATTATTTAAGATAGAACAATACGTGGAAATGGTTCTGTCATATCTTAGAATGGAAAGTGACAGTACGGATTATGATTTTGAAAAATATTGCTTAGAGGATATAGTAAAGCAGGCTGTAAGAAAATACGCAAGACAATTTATCAGAAAGAAGATAAATGTAGAACTTAACAATCTTGATATGGAAATAATTACAGATAAGAAATGGTTATTATTTGTAATCGAGCAGGTGTTATCAAATGCGCTTAAGTACACGAATGAGGGAAAGATAAAGATATATACAGATGCTTATGAAAGACTTGTAATTGAAGATAGCGGAATAGGGATAGCTAAGGAAGATTTACCAAGAATATTTGAAAATGGTTTCACGGGCTATAATGGAAGAATCGAGATGAAGTCGACAGGAATCGGATTATATCTGTGTAAAAATGTGATGAAAAACATTGGCGGGGACATAACAGCAGACTCGGAAATACATAAGGGAACTAAGATTTTCATAAACCTTACGAAAATGTAAGGTTTATTTTTGTATTGTAAGTTAAATCTATGGAAGTAATAAAGAAATTTAATTATACTCTTATCTGTAATCAGGTAATATATTCTAGTAGAAAAGAGGATTAAAATGAATAAAGCAATTTTAGAAGTAAAAAATTTAAAGAAAATATACACAACAAGGTTTGGTGGAAATAAAGTTCAGGCATTAAGTAATGTTACATTCTCAGTTGATGAGGGTGAGTACGTTGCAATAATGGGTGAAAGTGGTTCGGGTAAAACGACATTATTAAATATTTTGGCTGCACTTGATAAAGCAAGTGACGGAGAAGTCTTATTAGACGGAAAAAATATTATGACACTTAAAGATAAAGAACTTTCAGCCTTCAGACGTGATAATCTGGGGTTCGTATTTCAGGACTTCAATTTAATGGATACATTTTCACTAAAAGATAATATTTTTCTTCCATTAGTATTATCGGGCTGCAAATATGATGAAATGCAGTCAAGACTTGAGCCAATAGCTAAGAAGTTAGGGATAAGTGATATTTTAAATAAATATCCATATGAGGTATCAGGTGGACAGAAGCAGAGAGCAGCAGTTGCAAGGGCATTGATAACAAGACCAAGACTCATACTTGCAGATGAACCAACCGGAGCATTAGATTCCAAAGCAACAGATTCTCTTTTAAGATTATTTGATGATATTAATAATGATGGTCAGACAATTCTTATGGTTACACATTCGACTAAAGCGGCAAGCAGTGCGAAAAGAGTAATGTTTATTAAAGACGGTGAGGTATATCATCAGTTGTACAGAGGAACATTGAGCAGAGAGGAAATGTTTGCAAAGATTTCAGATACTCTTACAATGATTACTTCGCAGAAATAGACAGACATTATAAGACAATTATTTAATTAATCATAAATGTGTAATGCAATTGCTTATATCTATATACAGACAGAACTAAGAGATTGCATTGAAAATGGAGGAAAAAATGAAGAAAACAGGTAAAAATAAAGCATTTTATCCAAGGCTTGCATTAGAAAATATCAGAAAAAACGGTAAATTTTATTATCCATATCTTATAACATGTGTATTTACAATTGCAATGTTTTATATAATAAGTTTCTTATCGTTCAATACCGGACTTGACGTTATAAGAGGTGGAGAATCATTAAGAATTATTTTAAAGTTTGGAATGGGTGTTATCGGAATATTTTCATTTATATTTCTGATATATTCGAACAGCTTTTTGACAAAAAGAAGAAAAAGAGAATTTGGTATCTACAACATACTTGGTATGGAGAAGAAACACATTGCCAAAATAATGGTAATTGAAAATATATATACAACAATAGGAACATTGATTGTCGGAATCTTAAGCGGAATAGTATTTAGCAGATTAATGCTTATGATTCTTAGCAAAATGGTACGTTTTGATTCGAAAATTAAATTTGATATAAGTGTAACAGGTATTTTAATTACTGTGGCAGTATTTGCAATGATATTTATGATAATTCTGATTGGAAATCTTATAGCAATCGCACGTTCTAAGACAATAGAACTTCTTAGTGGAAGTAATGTCGGTGAAAAAGAGCCTAAGACTAAGTTATTAATAGCTATTTTAGGTGTGACAATGTTAGTTATCGGTTATTATCTTGCAATGACAACGGAATCGGCAACAGAAGCACTTAAGAGATTCTTCATAGCTGTATTATTCGTAATTGTTGGAACATATTTTATATTTATTGCAGGCAGTATAGCTATACTTAAAATACTTAAAAATAATAAGAAGTTCTATTATAAGGTTAATAATTTTACGGCAGTATCAGGAATGATTTACAGAATGAAGAAGAATGCAACAGGTCTTGCAAGTATATGTATTCTATCAACTATGGTGTTAGTTGTTGTGTCAACTACAGTATCTATGTATATTGGTGTTGATGATGAGATGAAATACCGTTATCCGAATGATATTACTATTGATAAAACATATAGATTTTCAGAAGTAAATAATATTGAAGATATGAATACGTCTAATGAAGATTTCAGGGAAACAATATTAAATACAGTAGCTAAAACAGGGATTCAGGTAAAGCGCTTCAGAGCATACGAGGAATGTACAATAACAGCTACTTATGAAAATGGTAAATATAATTATATCGGATATTATGGAAGTGATGATACTCATGAGTTCCATGTCATATCAGCTAAGGATTATGAAAATATTACCGGAGAAAAGGTCGAACTTAATAGTGACGAAGTATATGTATACAGCGCCGATAAGAAAGTAAAAGACGAATTTACCATTGGTAATTATAGCTTTAAGGTAAAAGGTCGAATTGCCAAATTCGATATGGAAACTGATTATATGAGAAATATGCATTTGCTTGTGGTTAAAGATGGCGAGGTCCTAAGACAGATTTATCTTGATAAATGTGATAAGTTAGGAATTACGACAGAGAATTCAGAAGATGTAATGCCTATCTGTTATATGATGAAGATTGATTTTAATGCATCCGATGAAAAAATATCAGATTGTTATAGTAAAATATTAGACGCCTGTGACAAGTTGAATTATGATGTTATGTTTTCATGTCGTGCTTATGCAAAAGATGAATTCTATATATTGTATGGTGGCTTATTGTTCATTGGAATATTCTTAGGCATATTATTCTTAAGCATTACTGTACTGATTATCTATTATAAACAGATTACAGAGGGCTATGAGGATAAAGAAAGGTTCGACATAATGCAGAAAGTCGGAATGAGCCATTCAGAGGTGAAGAAGTCGATTAAAACCCAGGTATTAATGGTATTTATGCTTCCAATTGTGGTAGCAACAATTCATGTAGCAGGAGCGTTTAAAATGATAAAGAATATACTTATGTCATTGAATCTTAAAAATGATTCATTATTCATAAGATGTACACTTGGAACAATAGGAATATTTGTCATAGTCTATGCATTGGTATATCTTCTTACATCTAAGGTATATTATAATATTGTAGAGAATAAAAAGTAGACATTGAAGTGAGAAAAGTAGACATTGAAATGTAAAAAGTAGACATTCGGCACAAAAAAGTAGATATTCAGAACAAAAAAGTAGACATTGAATATACAAAAGTACAGTAAAAAGTGGTATAATTATCAGTATAAATGAATTGTAGTTATTGTTGTAAAATGCAAGATTATGAAATGAGGTAGGCGAATATGGAAAGGGACCCGTTTAAGGAATATTTGAAAGAGTCTGAACCTGATAAGGTTAGTAAAGGATATGCGTGGAGTACGGCAATAGGACTTCAGGCAGTAGATGGACTACGACCATCTAAGTATCTGGTTGAAACTGCTATACAGAATATTGATGGTAAAATTACTGTTAGGGAAGCTAAGAATCTTATTGACAGCTATTATGAGGAAAGACCTGTGCATATGTCAGATGATGATAGGACCGAAGAAGCTGATAAGGTAGCATCACGTATTGCAGAGATATTGTCAGAAACAGCATTTTCGTTTTCGCCAAATGAATATATCTCAATACATCGTAAATTATTTCAAGGAATTTATGACCACGCAGGCAGAATAAGAGATTACAATATTACTAAAAAAGAATGGGTTTTAGACGGAGCAACTGTTATGTATGGCAGCGCTTCAGAACTTCGTGCAACGCTTGAGTATGATTTTTCACAAGAGAGGAACTTTAGTTATAAAGGTCTTTCGATGAATGAGATTATTCATCATCTTGCAGTATTTATATCGAGATTATGGCAAATTCATATTTTCGGAGAGGGCAACACCAGGACAACAGCAGTATTTTTTATTAAATATCTGCGAACACTAGGCTTTTATACAACGAATGATATTTTTGCTGAAAATGCCTGGTATTTTAGAAATGCGCTTGTACGTGCTAATTATACAAATCTTCAAAAAGGTATTCACGAAACAACAGAGTATCTTGAATTATTTCTAAGAAATATGCTCTTAAATGAGAAAAATGAACTTCATAATCGTAATTTGCACATAAGTGGTGAATTTGATAATGTGAGAACAGATATTGTTAAGGAAGATTTGGACATTGAAGATGAGAAAACAGATAAGAGAGCATATAATGTAAAAGAAAAAGTAGATATTGAAGCAGATAAAATGGATATTACAAATGGAAAAGTAGACATTGAATGTGTATTTTCTGATAATTTAAGTAATTTTTCAACTAAGACAATTGCTCATATTTATAAAATGTTCAATAAGTATGGGTATAATGAAGTCTTTGGACGAAGTGCTGTCAGAGAACTATTAGAACTTAAAGATTCAAGTGTTTCTAAATTGCTTTCTAAATTATTGCAATCTGATATTATCGAAAATGTATCAGGTTATGGTAAAGGAAAGTATAAATTCAAACAAAATGATTAAGAAGAATAACCTGTAATTTCAACACATATAATAGATACAAATGTATAAGGTGGAGTGTAATATGTGTGGAATTGCAGGTTTTGTGAATTATAGAAGAAATTATCTGTCAGACAGAGGTAAATATGAACATATCTTAATGAAAATGTGTCAGGTATTGTACCATAGAGGTCCTGATGAAAGTGGGCGGGTGTTAAGAGAAAATTATGGACTTGCACATACACGATTGTCGATTATAGATTTGAAAAATGGTAAACAACCAATGTCATTAAAGGTGGGCGATAATACATTTAGTATTGTATACAATGGAGAGATTTATAATACATCGGAGCTTCGAAATGACTTAATTAGTAAAGGCTGGAGTTTTGAGACCACTTCAGATACAGAAGTAATACTTGTGACATTTGCAGAGTATGGTAGTGATGCATTTAAAATGCTTAATGGAATATTTGCATTTATGGTGGTTAATGATAAGAGCAAAGAGACATATTTAGTAAGGGACCAGGTCGGAGTAAAACCGCTTTATTATACCGTTAGAGACGGAGAAGTAATTTTTGCTTCGGAGATAAAGGGAATATTTGAATATGAGGGTATCAGACCTGAGATAGATACAGAGGGACTTAATGAAGTGTTATCCTTAGGTCCTGCAAAAACCTATGGTAAAGGTGTATTTAAGAATATTCTTGAAGTAAAGCCGGGACATTTTATAAGGATAACGAAAGAAGAGATAAGGGAACATAAATATTGGGGATTAGAGGCAGAACATCATACCCTTTCATATGATGAAACAGTTGAGAAAACCCGTTTTCTTGTATCAGATTCCATAAAGAGACAGATGATTTCAGATGTTCCGATTGCCACATTTTTGTCGGGAGGAATTGACAGTAGTGTAGTTTCTGCGATATGTTCAGATGAATTGAAGAAAAAGGGCGAGGTGCTTGGGACATTTTCATTTGATTTCGTGGATAATGATAAATATTTCAAGGCAAATTCATTTCAGCCATCGCAGGATAAACCATTTGTAAAAATAATGGTTGATTATATGCAATCAGACCATCATTATCTGGAATGTAATAACAGTAATCTCTATGATAAACTCTATGAATCAGTTGATGTAAGAGACCTGCCGACTATGGCTGATGTAGATTCATCTATGTTATATTTCTGTAGTCAGGTAAAACCTTATTATAAAGTGGTTCTGACAGGCGAATGTGCAGATGAGATATTTGGAGGATATCCATGGTTCCATAAGAAGGAATGTTTTGAAGCAGATACATTTCCATGGTCTATGGATATTACAGCAAGACAGAGTGTGTTAAAAGATGAAGTTATCAGAGAACTTAGAATGGACGAATATATAAGAAATGCATATGAGAATACGGTAAAAGAGACTCCGGCATTAGATGGTGAGGATAAAACTGAAGCGAGACGAAGACAGATATCTTATCTTAATATTAAATGGTTTATGCAGACATTATTAGACAGAATGGACAGAGCAAGTATGTGTTCGGGACTTGAAGCGAGAGTTCCATTTGCAGACACCAGAATAATGCAGTTTATGTACAATGTTCCATGGAAGATGAAAAGTGAGAATGGTGTTGAAAAAAGTCTGCTTAGGAATGCCATGAAAGGTCTTCTTCCTGACGAAGTATTATTTAGAAAAAAGAGTCCGTATCCTAAGACCTATGATCCGCATTACGAGAAACTTCTTGCAGGCAACCTGATAGAAGTAATCGAAGATACATCATCACCTGTGAATCGATTGGTTGATAAAAATAAAGTTTATGCATTTATTAATGAGAAGAAAGATTATGGAAAACCATGGTATGGTCAGCTTATGGCAGGTCCGCAGATGCTTGCATATCTGTTACAGATTAACTATTGGCTTAGAAAATTCAATTTGTAAGGTGCAAATTTACAGAAAGTATGGTAAACTAAGTAATCAGAATTGTTGATGATTAATAAAAGTGATTGCAAAATATTTAATCAGACGACTTATTTCATATAGTTATTTGTACCGCAGGTGTCACAAAATAACTTTAATCGCATAGCTGAATTTAATATTCAGCTTGCGATTCTTAAAGAACAATGTGTTGAACAATGAGTATTAGTATGAAAATAATAATTTTGCAATCATTTAAAGAAATGTATAGAAATATATATAGAAATGGAGAATGAAAATGGATATCAGAACACAGGCAGAAAAGATGAAGTTAGACAGTTCAAAGATGTCAGCTCTGACATTTGAGGATAGAAATAAAGCACTTATTGCGATAGCAGATGCTATTATGGCTAATAAAGAGAACATTATAAAGGCAAATGAAGAAGATTTAGAGAAAGCAAAAGAAGATGGAATTGCCGCACCTATATTAAAGAGATTAAAATTTAATGAAGATAAGATAAATGATGTGGTAAAGGGCATACGTGATTTGATTGGATTACCTGACCCACTTGGCAAGGTTCAGATGAAAAGAGAACTTGATACAGATTTATTATTAATCAGGGAATCGTGTCCTATCGGAGTTATCGGAGTTATCTTTGAATCAAGACCTGATGCCATGGTACAGATTTCTACATTATGTATAAAGAGTGGTAACTGTGCGATATTAAAGGGCGGCAGCGAAGCTATGAATACGAATAAGATAGTATTTGATACAATATATAATGCGGCAATAGAAGCAGGATTGCCAGAGAATTGTATGATGCAGGTAGAGGCAAGAGAAGAGATAAATGAATTGTTAGCCTGCCATGAGTCAGTAGATTTACTTATACCAAGAGGCTCAAATGCATTTGTACAGTACATAATGAGCAATACAAAGATTCCTGTAATGGGACATGCTGACGGTATCTGCCACATTTATGCGGACAAAAATCTTGATATAGATAAGGCAGTTAAAGTCATAATAGATTCTAAGACACAATATACAGCCGTATGTAATGCGACAGAAACATTGCTTGTACATAAAGACATAGTAAATGAACTTATGCCTAAGTTAAATGAAGCATTTAAGGCAAAATCAGTAGAAGTAAGAGGTACTGATGAAATCAGAAAAGTCATCGACTGTGAAGAAGCTACTGAAGAGGACTTTAAGACAGAATATCTCGATTTAATAATTTCCGTAAAAACAGTAAATGATATAGATGAAGCAATTAACCATATCAATAAATACGGTTCACATCATACAGACTGCATTATTACGGAAGATGATAAGGCAGCAGAGAAATTTATGCAGTATGTAGATTCAGCAGGAGTGTATCAGAATTGTTCAACGAGATTTGCGGATGGATACAGATACGGTTTTGGTGCAGAAGTCGGAATCAGTACAAGTAAATTACACGCAAGAGGTCCGGTAGGACTTGAGGGACTTTGCACTTATAAATACAAATTATTTGGAAATGGAAATGTTGTAGCTGATTATGCAGATGGAAAACGCAACTTTAAATTTAAGGATTTGATATAGTGAAAGAACATTTTAGAAAAGTATTTAACAGAATTTTTCTTACAGTTATAATTATTTTATTTCAGATTGCATGGTGGATATTGCTTGTATTAAAGCTTATGAAATATTCAGATATTATTGAATTGATTTCGGTAATATTAAGTCTTGCCATGGTCGTATATCTGATAAGTAAGGACGATAACCCCGAATACAGAATTATATGGATAGTTCTGATATTAATATCGCCATTATTCGGAGGCTTGTTATACCTGTCATTTGGTGATAAGAAGCCATCTAAACGTCTAAGAAGAAAATTCAATCTGGCACATAATGAACTTAAGAAATTTATGCCACAGGATAATGATACATTAGAACGTTTAGAAGAAATGAATACCAGAGCAGCACAGACATCTAAATATATAACTAACTATTCAGATTATCCGGTATGGACCAATACAGAGACAACTTATTATAAAGTGGGCGAGGAAATGTATGAGGACATGCTTGAGGAGTTAGAGAAAGCTAAGCATTTTATCTTTTTGGAATATTTTATTATTCAGGAGGGTAAAATGTGGGATTCTATCTTAGAGATTCTTGTACGAAAAGCCGCTATGGGTGTTGAAGTAAGAGTTATCTATGATGATATCGGTTCTATTGCAACATTACCACCACAATATGATTTATATTTAGAAAGCCTTGGAACAAATATACATTGTCTTGCATTTAATCCATTTGTACCGATTGCTTCACTGGTTATGAATAATCGTGACCACAGAAAAATCATGGTAATAGATGGTAAAGTTGCTTTTAATGGTGGAATTAATCTGTCAGATGAATATATCAATGAGAAATCAAGATTTGGACATTGGAAAGATACAGGAGTACGGATTAAAGGCGAAGCAGTATGGAATTTCACATTAATGTTTCTTGAAACGTGGCGTGCATATAGAAAAGATGACGAAGATATTATGAAATTCAAGACAGAGCCACTTAAGAAAGATGACAGATTGTCAAATGGTTTTGTACAGCCATTTTGTGATACTCCGTTAGAGAATGAGCCAATAGCTGAAAATGTATATATAGAAATACTTAATCAGGCGGAAAGATATGTATATATTTACACGCCATATCTGATTATAGATTATGAAATGTCAAATGCACTCTGTCTTGCAGTAAAAAGAGGTGTAGATGTAAGAATTGTTACACCGGGCATACCTGATAAGAAGATAATATACAGACTTACAAGGTCAAACTATACACCACTTTTAAAGGCAGGCGTTAAAATCTACGAATACTTACCGGGCTTTATACATGCCAAAAGTTATGTCTGCGATGATAAATTCGCTGTAGTCGGTTCAATTAATATGGATTATAGAAGTCTGTATCTGCATTTTGAATGCGGAACATATATGTATAAGACTTCAGCAATACAGGCATTAAAAGAAGATTGCTTAGAAACATTTGAGAAATCATATCAGGTAACTTTAGAGAATAGAAAGCAGAGACTTATTGGAAAGGTCTTCGATGCACTTTTACGAGTGCTGTCGCCATTGTTATAAAGTGTTGTGAAATTAATAAAAAAACTGTGTACACGAATGTATCATACTTCTAAAATGCTTATTAAAAAAGTATAAAATGCATTGACTATAAAAACTCGCTATGCTATGATACGAAAGAACAAAAATATAATTTAATAACGTTTATAAAAGGCGTGGAAAGGGCTGAGTGATATGAGAAACGAAGATAATAACAATTATTATTCAGACTATGATAACTCAAACAGTAATCAGTATTCGAATAATAACAATAATAACACATATAATTATTCAGGCAATAATTACTCTAATGATAACAGATATAATTATTATGGAAATGATGGTGGATACAATAATAACAACTATAATAATTATAACAACAATTATAATAATAACTACAATGCAAGTAATTATTATGATGGAACAGTTTATGATTCATCAGAGACACAGTCAAAGATTATGACAAGGTCATTTGTAATTGTATTGGCAGCATTATTAGTTACAGCAATTTCAGCATCATTAGTATTGGTTAGCAAAAGTATTGAGAAAATGGTATTTTCCGGATTCATGGTCTGGCTTGTACTTGAGTTTGCAGTAGTAATGGGTGCATCATTTGCAATTGCAAAGAGAAAGACAGTACTTGCATCAGTATTGTTTGCAGCATACTCAGTAATTAATGGTTTGACATTGTCAGTTATCTTTTATGCATATGATTTTGGTTCAATACAGGAAGTGTTCTTACTTACAGCAGGAATGTTCGCAGGTATGGCAATAATAGGAGCAACAACACATATTGATTTAACTAAGATGGGTTCAATCTTTATGATGGCTCTCTGGGGTGTTATACTTGTTACACTTGCTAATGTATTATTTATTCATAGTTCAGGCGTTGATTTACTGATGGATTATGCCGGAGTAGTTATCTTCGTAGGTTTAACAGCATATGATACACAGAAGATGAAGAAACTTGCAAGTAGTGGTGAGATGTCAGATATGAATATTATCGCATTATATTGTGGTATGGAATTATATCTTGATTTCATTAACTTATTCTTAAGATTATTAAGTATATTTGGAAAACAGAAGAACTAATAGTATACAACCGGTTATAAAGTATAGAATATAAGTCTGGTATATGTAAGATTACAGATAATAACAGACATTTTATGGCAGAGGAGAAACTGCGTATGCAGTTTCTCCTTACCTCTTTAAAACGGTATATATGGAATGGAGATAGTGTGAAAGAATTGCGCCGATGCGCCAATCCTTTCACACCGCTATTTGTTTCGGAGCGAAAGCAAATAGCAATGATGGCAGATGAGAAATCGCCTGCGCGAATTTCTCATCGCCTCTTCGCAACAAGTCGCTCAGAAATGAGGATAGTGTGAAAGAATTGCGCCGATGCGCCAATTCTTTCGCACCGCTATTTGTTTAGCAGGCGACACAAATAGCATTATCGCAGAGCAAAATCTGAAATTTTGCTCGCGATTCCTCCGACGTAAACGTCTGCGGAATGGAGTTTAGTGTGTTAAAAGTAATAGTTGCATTTCTGCTTATATCGATAGATATCGTTGTAAGTCCTGATAAGAAGGCAAATCTTGATTTATTACCAGATTTCATAGGATATGCGATACTGATATATCAATTTTATAAATTTAGAAAAGATAATAGTGAAAATGACTCGCTTAAGGTAGCTGCGAAGCAGGGAATGATTACGGCAGCGATAACATTTGTGGTATCATATGTCGCATATATCCTTGATATGTATGGAGTCTTATATAAGATTAATGCTAACATAACAGTGATGTTAAGTGCTGTATTAGAATTGGCATTTTTACTTAATATATTTATGTTTATACAGAATCTTTCGGCATTACAGGGCAATGACAGTAATTATCAGGTTAAGAGAATGAATATGTTATGGAAGATAATGTTCTTATGCATATTATGTGAATACATTTCTATGCCGATAGAATCAGTAGCATTGACATTCTTTATATTTGAAAAAGCAATAATGGTTATATTTGCATGCTACATATTTACATCGGATATGACATATAAGAAGAAATTAAAAGAGAAATCAGGAATAAAAAAGATTGTAAAATAGACGATTATCAAATAAAATATAAGTTATAAATCATAATAAAATGAAAATATATAAAGAACTATGGAAAGGAAGAGAAAATTGAGAAAAAGATTTTTTGGTAAGAAACTTGCCACAAGTGCATTAGCACTTTTATTAGCAACATCGATGGCATTATCAGGTTGTGGAAAGAGCAATAAGTCAGATAATACTAAGAAAGAACCATCTACTGAAAAGACAACCGAGAAGATTAAGATAGACGGAGAGGAAGTTCCAGCACAGTTACAGTCTACACTTAATGTAATTGATGATAAGAACAGAAACTATTATGAAATCTTTGTTGGTTCATTCTGTGACAGTGATGGTGACGGAATGGGAGATATTCAGGGAATAATCAGTAAACTTGATTATCTGAATGATGGTGACGATTCGACAGATACCGACCTTGGTATAAATGGTATATGGCTTATGCCAATATCTCCATCACCATCATATCATAAATATGATGTAACAGATTATTGTGACATTGATAAAGCATATGGTTCACTTGATGATTTCAAGCAGTTAATTGAAGAATGTAATAAACGTGGAATTAAGGTTATCGTTGACCTTGTAATGAATCATTCATCAATCGGACATCCTTGGTTCAAGGAAGCAAGAGAATATTTACAGAATCTTCCTGATGACAAAGAACCTGATGCATCAGAATGTAAATATGTTGACTATTATACATTTAAAAAGGGCGAGCAGACTGGTAATTATTATCAGGCAGGTACTTCAGCATATTATTATGAGGGAGTATTTTCACAGCAGATGCCTGACTTAAACCTTGGTAATCCTGATGTCAGAAAAGAATTTGAAGATATTGCTAAATTCTGGTTAGACTTAGGTGTAGCAGGCTTCAGATTAGATGCAGCAAAAGAGTATTATTCAGGTGAAACAGACAAGAACATAGAAGTATTAAGATGGTTTAATGATTATGTTAAATCAGTAAATCCTGACACATATATAGTAGCCGAGACATGGTGTGCAGATTATGCAAGATATGTTGAAAGTGGAATTGACAGTGCATTTGACTTCAGTTATTCAAGCTTTGACGGAAATATATGTCTTGTAACACAGGGCGCTGATCCTGCTTACAGCGGACAGTATTTTGCAACAGCACTTAAGAATACACAGGATACACTTGCAGGGTATTCTAAAGATGCAATTTCAGCATCATTCATTGGTAACCACGATTTAAACAGAGTTGCACATTACCTTGCATTTGATGAAAATAAAATTAAATTTGCACATGGTTTATTAGGAATAATGAATGGAAGCACCTACATTTACTATGGTGATGAAATTGGTATTGGTGGAACAGGTGCAGATGAGAATAAGCGTTCACCAATGATTTGGTCATCAACAGACAAGACAGGCGAATGTAAAGGACCTGTTAATATGGATAAGAATTATGTAATTAACAGATTTGCTTCTGTAGAAGAACAGGAGAAAGATGATACATCAATTCTTTCATATGTTAAGCAGTCAGTGAAATTAAGAAATATTTTCCCTGAAATAGCAAGAGGAACAATTGAGATATTATCAGATGTTGAAGATGCAGATATCTTCGCAGTTTCTAAGACATATAATGACAGTAAGATAATAATTCTTGCCAACACAGATAAAGAAGAGACTAAGACAGTAACTTTATCAAGGGAAAAGAACAATTACACATGTATTCAGGGAATGTTAACGGTTGGTGAAGATAAGCCATATCAGGTAGAGGATACAATAGTTCTTCCACCATATTCAATTGTAATTCTTAAATAATTTGAATAAATTTAATTTGAACTAAATTAATTTAATCTGAGCAAACTTAATGTGAACTAAATTAAGTTCGACTAATTTAATCTAAGCAAACTTAATGTGACAAATAATCGAAAAAATTATTTGTCACATTATTTTTAAAAAAAGGTTTATTAAAATGCAATATAATTATAAAATAATCATAGAACTTCGTTACAGGAGAACGAGTAACTAAGAGAATAGACAACAGATTTTTAAGAAAAATGGAGAAAAGTATATGTTATATATTATGAGACATGGAAAAACCGATTGGAACGAACTTCATAAGTTACAGGGACGTACCGATATTCCACTAAATGACGAGGGAAGAGAGATGGCAAGGGAGGCAAGAGAAAAATATAAAGATGTCAACTTTGACATATGTTATTGCTCACCACTTGTAAGAGCAAGAGAGACAGCTAAGATATTTCTTGAGGGTAGAAATATAGATATAATACCAGATGACAGGTTAAAGGAAATGAGCTTCGGAATATATGAGGGAACAGCAAATTGTATAAGAGATTTGAACTGTCCTGTAAGAGTATTGTTCAAAGACCCTGCTAATTACAAAGGAGTAGAGGGTGGCGAAAGCCTTGAACAGTTATATGCAAGAACAGGTGACTTCTTAGAAAATGTAGTAAAGCCTCAGCTTGCAGATGGCAAAGATATACTTATAGTCGGACATGGAGCTATGAATTCAAGTATTTTATGTCAGGTGAAGAACATTCCGGTTGAGAAATTCTGGGATGCAGGAATCGAAAACTGCCGACTGATGAAGCTATAATGACATAGCGAAAACATATGACACTATGAAATGGAGTAAAGTTTATGAGAAGAAAGATTTTAAGTACCATACTTGTAGTTGCATCATTTACAATAATGATGTCGCTTGGTGGCTGTGGTATGAAGAAAGATGATATAAGACTTGGTACAGCAGGAGAGGGCGGTATGTACTATTCTTTCGGAGACGAGCTTTCTAATAAGATATCATCAGAAGAAAATTTAAAGATTAAGGTAAAGGAAACTGCAGGTTCGGCAGCGAATCTTAGGCTGCTCTCTAAGAAGTATATTGAACTTGGAATTGCACAGGCAGATTTGATTAATGATGCTTATAATGGAACAGGTGAATTTGAAGATAATGCTTACAAAGGATATTCAGCAATAGCAGGACTTTATACAGAGGCGTGCCAGATTGTTGTAATGAATGATTCGGATATTTTGTGTATTGATGATTTACAAGGGAAAAAGGTAAGTATCGGTGAACATGAATCAGGTACAGAAAGGAATGCAAAACAGATATTACAGGCATATGGATTTAATGAAACACTTGTTGAAATGAAGAATTATGATTATAAAACAGCCGTAAATAAGTTAGAAAATGGCGAAATAGATGCACTGTTCTGTACGGCAGGTATTAAAACAGAGATTATTGATGAACTTGCAAGCAGAAGTAAAATACGTTTGTTAAGTATAGACGACAATCAGATGGAAAAAATCATATCAACATATGATTTTCTTACGGAATATGATATACCTGCGAATACTTATGAGGGACAAGCTAAGGACATACAGACTATTGGCGTAGAGTCAGTTCTTCTTGCAAGTGATAAATTAGATGAAGATATAGTCTATAAGATAACAAAGTTCCTGTTTGAACATGGTAATGGACTACAATTTAATAGTCTGACAGATTTAGAGTTAACACAAGATAGCGTAACACAGGGAATTACGATTAAATTTCATAAAGGTGCGGTAAAATATTATAAAAAGAGTGGAATAGATGTTGAAAATAATCAATAATTTTTCAATATTACATCATAGTAAACTATTCAGAAACGAGGAAAATAATGATTATACATTTAGATATGTATCAGACTCTGGCTATTGCAGTAGTTGTTCTGATGCTAGGTCAATTTTTGAAAATGAAAATAAATTTTTTGGAAAAATTCTGTGTTCCGGCACCGGTTGTCGGAGGACTTATTTTTGCAATTTTTACCTGCGTATGTTATGCGACAGGGATAGCAGAATTTGATTTTGATGATACATTAAGAGAAGTATGTATGGTATTCTTCTTTACTTCAGTTGGATTTCAGGCAAATCTTAAGGTCTTAAAAAAAGGAGGCAAATCATTAATAGTATTTGTGTTGTTAGTAGTAGTTCTGATATTTGCACAGAACTTTTTAGCAGTTGGTGTTGCCTCTCTATTAGGACTTAATAAATTAATAGGAATGTGTACAGGTTCAATACCGATGGTTGGTGGTCATGGAACAGCAGGTGCATTTGGACCGGTTCTGGAAGACTTTAATATATCAGGTGCAACGACTATATGTACAGCAGCGGCTACGTTTGGACTTGTAGCAGGAAGTCTTATTGGAGGTCCAATTGGAAGAAAACTTATTGAAAAGAAAAATCTTTTTTCAACAGTTGTACCGGAAGATGACAGCCTTTTAGTTGAAGATGAGAAAAAGCATGAAAGACATACCAATATGTATGCAACAGCAGTATTCCAGTTAATTATTGCAGTAGGTATAGGCACGATATTTTCAAAACTTCTGACACTTACCGGCATGATATTCCCAGTATATATTGGAGCAATGATTGCCGCAGCACTTATAAGAAATATTGATGAATATACAGGAAAATTTAATATACACATGGGTGAAATTAATGATGTTGGTGGTATAAGTCTGTCGTTATTCCTAGGTATTGCGATGATTACATTGAAACTCTGGCAGTTAGCTGATCTGGCTCTGCCACTTGTAATATTGCTGATGATACAGGTGGTTTTAATATATGTATTTGCCAGATATGTAGTATTTAACGTAATGGGACGGGATTATGATGCAGCAATATTAGCAGCAGGAACTTGTGGCTTCGGAATGGGTGCTACACCTAATGCAATGGCTAATATGCAGGTATTATGTGAAAAATATGCACCATCAGTTAAAGCATATCTGTTAATTCCGTTGATTGGTAGTTTATTTGCAGATTTTATAAACAGTCTTGTAATAGCGTTTTTTATTAATATTCTGTAATGGAGGTTGTTAAGATGTTTTTTAAAAGAAAGAAAAGAGAAAAATATTTTAAGATTAAAGAAATTAAAGAAAAGAAAAAGTATAAGATGGACTATGATTATCTTGCGGTACCTGAGATACATACGACAAGTATGACAAAGAAAGAAAATGAAGGTGAGGAAGAGGATAAAACAGAAAATAGTAATGAAGTAAATGAACATATTACATATGATACTGTTGCAATGCCGGAGATTCATGTTCAGAAGAAGAAATAAACATCACATTGAAAAAGTATATAACCTGTATTAAAATAGCCAATAGTTATACAGAATTGGAGGTTGACTGATATTAGTACATTAACAATTTTTCAAATAGCATTAGAATTTTGGGGAGTTATGGTGTGCATAGCAGCAATATTTGGAATAATAATTGGGAAAGCAAAGATTCATGCAAATAAATTGTTAAAAATAGTTATGTAATTATGGTGCATTATTTTATTATCGAATGATTCGCTGGCATTTTATTTCAGGGGAAGGCCTGGAAATCTGGCATACTATATGGTAAGAATAAGCAATTTTACTGTATTTTTCAGTAATTACATATATATGAGTCTGTTTGCATATTTTCTATGGAAGTCTGTAGCTAACAAAGATGAGAATAAACCTAGAAGACTTTATATTATATATGGATTAAGCATGCTAGGTATAGTACTATTGATTATTTCGCAGTTTAACAGAATGTTTTACAATTTTGATAGTCAGAATGTATATCATAGAGGAACTGCATATATAGTTACACAACTTATAGCAATTATAGGTATTGCAATTAACTTTACAATATTACTACAATATCGTAAAAGATTAGAAAAGACAATATTTTATGCGATGCTTTCATACTTTATTTTACCGGCTATAGCCACAGTTATTGTGATAATACATTATGGGCTGGCGCTCCAGAACCTGGCATTAGTTATTTCAACACAGATAATGTTCTTTGTTGATTTACTGGAAGTGTCACAGAAACTAGATAAAACGGAAGTTGCGGTTTTAGAAGCAAGATATGCAGCGGAGCATGATTCATTGACGGGCTTGTATAATAAAGTAACCGGTATGGATATGATCAAAGAGTATATAGAGAATATGTATAGTGATGGCAAGGCATCATTATGTTTTATAGATATTGATAATTTTAAGGATATTAATGACATATATGGTCATATGGAGGGCGATTACTGGATTACTGAGATATCAAGAATGCTTGTAGGAATATGTAGAAAAGATGATATAGTATGCCGATTTGGAGGTGACGAATATCTCTTGTTCTTTAAGGATTTGGCAGATGATAAAATACTAGAATCAAAGATAAATTGCCTAAATGGTAAATTAAATGCAAAAGCAGATGAGATAGGTAAAGAGATTCATTGCAGTATAGGAATTTGTAAAATCATTGGTAATAAACATACATTTGATGATTGTCTGAAAAAAGCTGATGATATCTTATATGATGTTAAGAAAAATGGCAAAAATTCATTTGGTATTCAGGCAGTTTAATATAATTTATGAATAAAGTATTTAGAAGTGAGGTATATATGAAACAGTGTATGGATTCTGATAATTTGCATCGCAGATTGAAGAAAATTATCGGGCAGGTTCAGGCAATAGACAGAATGGTTGATGAAGATGTTCCATGCGAAGATATTTTAGCACAGATTAACGCAGCCAAATCAGCATTACATAAAGTGGGACAGGTAGTGTTAGAGGGACATATAAAACATTGTGTTAAAGATGGAATTGAACATGGAGATGCGGATAAAACCATTGAGAATTTTACCAAAGCCGTTGAAAGATTTGCCAATATGAAATAAAAATAATAAAGAGAAAGAAGTATTAGAAAATGTAAGCCAAAAGCAGAACTACATTTTTAATACTTCTTTTTAAAAGAACTATATCTTATGTGTGCTTCGGCTGAGAGAAAGTCTGAACATCCATTCTAGCAATTATAGGAACATTAAGCCCTGTAGCGGGTGCGTTGTTTCATAATGCAGGTTCAATTATGGTTATTATTAATTCAGCTCTTTTACTAAACTGGAAGAGCAGATAAATATAATTTATAAAATGTTTATAACTTGTCCTCTTCTTGTTTATTATTATCTTCTAGTGTATGATTATAGTGTAGAGCAAAGATTAAACAGGTTTACACTATAATCATAAAGAAGATAGAAAAGAGGTTTAGTGTGAAAAATAATGCTGATGCGATTATTTTTCACACAGCTATTTGCTTCGGAGCGAAAGCAAATAGCTTTTATGACAGATGAGAAATCGCCTGCGCGAATTTCTCATCGCCTCTTCGTAACAAGTCGCTCAGAAAAGAGGATTATTATGTTGGAACATTTAATGATTGCGGAACAAAACATATTATTGTGGCTTCAGAATAATATGCGAAATGACATATTGAATCATATTATGATATTTATAACATCACTTGGAAATGCCGGTGCAATATGGATAATAATGGCTGTGGGATTACTTATACCTAAGAAGACAAGAAAAACAGGTATTATGGTAATATCAGGATTATTGCTGTCGTTTATAATTAATAATATAATCCTTAAAAATCTTGTGGCACGAACAAGACCTTATGATATGATTGCCGGACTTACTTCGCTTGTAGGAATACAAAGTGATTATTCATTTCCATCAGGTCATACAGCGAGTTCGTTTGTAGCGGCTGTTATAATGCTTGGAAATTTACCAAAGAAATATGGTATACCTGCAATTATACTTGCGTTCTTAATAGCATTTTCAAGAATGTATGTAGGCGTTCATTATCCATCAGATGTTATTGCAGGTGCATTGATTGCAACAGCAATAGGTCTGTTTGTAAATTGGGTTGGAAAACAAGGAGAGCAAGTTATATGACAATGAAAAAAAAGATATTTATATCCAATACAATGATGGTACTTATTTCTCTGCTTATTCTATTCGGAGTCGGAGGAATAAGCGTTCTGTTATTCAAGGGCGAGTTAATGGGGCGAGTCGAGCAGAATGCAGCTTTGTCAGAGGATATCTATGAGGTGCAGACAATTTTATTAGAACAACAGAAAGAACCGGGAAGCTGGGAGGAGTTAAGTCAGAAACTCAGTACATATAATTTCGAATTATACGTTTCAGATTTACAACATAATAAGCAATTTTCAAATGCAAGACACAGCGAAATGGAATGCATAGAGGAAATCGAAAGAAGTAAATTTACAAATGACAGAGTTAAGCTATACAGTATGGAGAAAGTCACAATTGCAAGATGTATTATAAAAGTTGATGATACACCATATATGGTGTATGCTATATACTATCCTAAGGAATTGTCATTGCTGGGTATGGACCGCGGCGTATTTGAAATGTTTGTAATTGTATTTATAATATCGGGAATTATAATAATAACAGGCCTTATAATATGCTCGCAGATATTTACAGGTATGATGATTAAGCGGATTATGAAGCCTGTAGATGAATTAAATAATGCAGCAATGCGAATAAAAGAGGGCAACTTTGACGAACCTGTCAATTATTCAGAAAAAGATGAATTCGGTGAAGTATGTGAAACCTTTAACAATATGCAGAAACATCTTAAAGAGAGCATAGAAAAGACTCAGTCATACGAGAAAGCCAGAACAGAGATGGTATCGGGAATTTCACATGATTTACGTACACCTCTTACTTCGGTAAAAGGCTTTATTAAAGGAATGCTTGATGGAATTGCCAACACGCCTGAGAAGCAGAGACAGTATCTAGAGATTTCCTATAAAAAAGCATGTGATATGGACGTTTTGTTACAAAAGTTATTTTTCTTCTCAAAGCTTGAAACAGGCAATATGCCGTTCTTTCTTAAAGAAACCGATATGGGCAGATGGATAGAAAATTATGTTGCAGAGAAATGTGATAAAACCATTTCGAATGATTATGATATAACAGTTATAAAAGATGATACAGAATATATGGTTAATGTTGATAAAGTACAAATGCAGAGAGTATTTGATAACATTATTGAAAATAGCAGAAAATATGCCGATGTATCAGAGTTACACATTATAATTACGATGAATAAGAAGAATGACGTGATTACAATTGACATTGCTGATAATGGTAAAGGTATTTCAGAAGATAAACTTGCAAATGTATTTGAGCAGTTCTACAGAGGTGACGATTCCAGAAACAGTAAAAACGACGGAAGTGGTCTTGGATTATATGTATGCAAATATATAATTGAGGAACAGGGTGGAAACATCAGTGCATTGAATAAGAATGGTTTCTGCGTGGAAATAGAGTTGCCAATATTAGAAAAATAACGAGAAAAATAATGAGAAAATTAACAAGAAAAATAACAAGAGATATAGCAGGAAAATGAGGTAAATATGGCGAAGATTTTAATTGTAGAAGATGATGAAGAAATAGCACTTTTAGAAAGAGATTATTTAGAAGTCAGTGGATATGAAGTAGTGGTTAAAAATGACGGAAACGGTGTAAAAGAATTAGTTGAGAACAATGATTTTGCATTGATAATCCTTGATTTGATGTTACCTGGAAAAAGCGGTTATGATATCTGCAGGGAGATAAGGGGAGAGATAGATATTCCGATTCTTATGGTTACAGCTAAAACAGAAACTATTGATAAAATAAGAGGTCTTGGTCTGGGCGCAGATGATTATATAGAGAAACCATTCGACCCGGCTGAATTAATAGCAAGAGTTCAGGCACATTTAAAGAGATTTGAACGTTTAACACATATTAATTATGAACGGGGAGAAGAGGATAAATGCGAGGAGGGCATAATTACCATTAACGATATCCGTATTATGACAAGGAGCTGGAAAGTATACAAAGATGGAGTCGAAATTAAATTTCCACATAGAGAGTTTGAACTATTGAAATTCCTTGCAGTTAATCCAAATATGGTATTTTCAAAAGAATATTTATTTGAGAAAATATGGGGATATGATTATGTTGGAGACAGCGCAACTGTTACAGTACATATAAACAGAATCAGAGAGAAAATCGAAGATGATCCGAAGAAACCCCAGATTATCGAAACTGTGTGGGGAGCAGGGTATCGCCTGAATATGTAGAAAACGTAATAAATATAAATAGCTAATCAAAATTAAAATTAATTACCCCGGACTTCGCATATACAAGTTTTAGTTATATTCATCTGCTGAAATAAATTTGACAGATATAAATATCGGAACCCCTTGTAGAAATTGCGTGAATTTGTAAGATATCATTTTTCGGCTCGGATTTTGTGTACATTCACCAGACAGACAATTAAGCCAAGGTGTCCGTCTAAGACACACACTTTCATATTTCCTTTATCTGGTGTGAGTAAATGCCGTCATCAGCAAAGTTTATTACGGTGCAGCCAATCAAACGCGCTTCGCTTGAACGGTGATTAACTGCACCGACCTTTTGCTTCTGACGGCATATAACTCACACACACGATACGTCATA
>OMVQ01000013.1 GCA_900314555.1 uncultured Eubacteriales bacterium
AATTCAACATGTTAAGATAATAATAGTTTTCATTCATTACGGAATTATGATAAAAAATAGGAGGTACGATTTTATGAATAATTCAAATATTATTATGTATACAACAGAGGATGGCATAACCAAAATAGAAACAACTTTTGATGATGATACTGTGTGGCTCTCATTAGACCAGATGGCTGAATTATTCCAAAGAGATAAATCAACCATCTCCAGACATATAAAAAATTTATTTGAAGAGGGTGAATTAGATCGAAATTCAGTTGTTGCAAATTTTGCAACAACTGCTTCTGATGGAAAAACCTATCAAGTAGATTACTATAATCTTGATGTCATTATCTCTGTCGGCTATCGTGTAAAATCTCTTCGTGGAACACAGTTCCGCATATGGGCTATTGGAATATTAAAAGAATACATGAAAAAGGGATTTGCCTTAGATGATGACAGGCTCAAAAGATTAGGTGGTGGCAATTACTTTGATGAATTACTTGCACGTATCAGAGATATCCGTTCTTCTGAAAAGGTTTTCTGGCGAAAAGTACTAGAAATCTATGCAACAAGTATCGACTATAATCCACACGCTGAAAGCTCTATACTCTTCTTTAAACAGGTACAAAATAAAATGCATTGGGCTGCCCATAAACATACTGCTGCTGAAGTTATCTTTGAAAGAGCTGATTCTGAGAAAGAAAATATGGGACTCACCTCATGGTCACATGATGAAATTCATCGTTCCGATGTTGAAGTTGCCAAAAATTATCTTACCGAACAGGAACTTGATGCTCTCAATAAAATTGTTACTGCATACCTCGATATTGCCGAAGTACATGCTCTCAACAAAGAACCTATGTATATGAAAGATTGGTTAGAAACTATAGACGATTATCTCAAAATGACACGTCGTGATATTCTTACTAGCAGTGGACACATCAGCCATAGGCAGGCTATTGAAAAAGCACATGCAGAATATGACAAATATAAAAATCGTTTAGAAGATAAACTATCTCCAGTTGAGAAAGATTTTATTGAAAGTATTGGCATGTTAGAAAATTTAACTTCTAAGAAATAACTTCTGAATTATAGGTCAAAACGTAATGATGACTAATCCTAAATATCAAACGTTCTGTCCTATAACTCTGACTTCTTTCAAACTTATAAAAAGGCTGCACTTTTAACGCTAAAATCGTTTAAGTACAGCCTTTTTTAGTTCTGATATTTCAATTTCTACTTTATCCTAAAATAGATATCCTATTCGATTTACTTACATAATCATCATATTTTTCTACATTCTCTTATTAAATTTCCCCTATTAAATCTCCTCTAATTCCTTAAGCCAGATAGTCGCACACGCATCACTTGGCATTCTCAAATCTCCTCTTGGCGAAACAGCCACTGTACCGACTTTTGGTCCGTCAGGCAGGCACGAACGTTTAAACTGATGTGCAAAGAATCTTCTATAGAATGTCTTTAGCCATTTAAGAATTGTTTCATCATCATATATTCCCTCAAATGCATTTCTTGCGAGATAATAAATCTTCTTTGGTGTATAGCCTAATCTCAACATATAATACATAAAGAAATCATGTAATTCATATGGTCCTACAAGGTCCTCTGTCTTTTGTGCAATTTCTCCGTTGTCCTGTGGTGGTAATAATTCAGGACTTACCGGAGTATCTAATACGTCCATTAATACTTTATTAAGTTCTATGTCCTCACAAGTGTCTGCATAATATCTGACAAGATGTCTTACTAATGTCTTAGGTATTGAAGCATTAACACCATACATTGACATATGGTCTCCATTATACGTTGCCCAGCCTAAAGCAAGCTCTGATAAATCTCCAGTTCCAACCACAAAACCATTATACTGATTTGCAAGATTCATAAGATACAAGGTCCTCTGTCTTGCCTGTACATTTTCATAGGTTACATCGTGAATACTACTGTCGTGTCCTATCGCTTTAAAATGTTCATTTGCTGCATCAGAAATATTGATTTCTATAAATGTTGTTCCTAATTTCTCAATCATTTTAAGTGCATTATCATATGTTCTGTCAGTCGTACCAAAGCCCGGCATCGTAACCGCAACGATTCCTTTCCTGTCTCTTCCTAACATATCAAATGCCCTTACAGTTACTAATAGTGCCAATGTAGAATCTAAACCGCCTGAGATACCTATAACCGCCGATTTTGCATTAGTATGCTCTAGTCTCTTCTTAAGTCCCATTGCCTGAATTGTAAGAATTTCCTCACATCTTTCGTTACGCTTTGCAATATCTCCGGGAACAAATGGCATATTATTAATCTTAGTGGATAATTCATTATTATCCATATTCATTTCAAATGTAACAACTGTATAATCTTCTTCATCTTTACTGTCGTATGTAGTCATTTTTCTGCGTTCATTCTTAATTCTGTCTAAATCAATATCACCATACACAGTCTGATTAATGAAACGCTTTGCTTCAGCAATCATTCTTCCATTCTCTGCTATCATATTGTGAGCTGAGTACACCAGGTCGGTAGATGATTCACCCTCTCCTGCATCTGCATATATATAACCACATATAAGTCTGGCTGACTGTCCCGCCACTAAATCTCTTCTATATATAGATTTTCCCGTAACTTCATCACTTGCTGAAAGATTGGCAATTATTGTCGCACCTGCCATAGTATGTCTGATACTTGGTGGATTTGGAACCCATAAGTCCTCACATATCTCTATACCGACTACCATATCAGGTCTGTTCTCGCATTTGAATAAAATATTCATTCCCATTGGAACTTTCTGACCTGCAAAATCTACTGTTACAGCCTTTTCAAAGCCTTTTGTAAAATGTCTTGCTTCATAGAATTCTGAATAATTTGGCAAATGCTTTTTAGTAACCATACCTAATATCTTACCTTTATGAAGCACAACTCCGACATTATATAACTTGCCATTATGTTCATATGGAATACCAATCATAATTAACATATCATAATCTTTTGAATATCTAGCAATCTCAATAGTCTTTTCCTTTACTTTCTCAAGCATCAATGACTGCCAGAACAGGTCACTACAAGTATATCCCGTAAGACATAATTCTGGAAATACAAGCACTTTTGCACCATTTTTAGCCGCCTCATCAATCTGATTGCAGATAAGTTCTGTATTACAATCTACATCTGCTACTTTTATTTTAGGAGTCGCTGCCGCAACCTTTATAAAACCATAATCCATTTTGCCATCTTCCTTTCAGACTTTATTAGAGAACATTCTAACACAAAAAACCAGGCAAGTCCACATAGACCTACCCTGATTTATTAACCTCATAATTATGTTGCCTTACCTTTTAATATTTTTATTTATTTAAAATATTTATCATATTTATCTCTTTACTTAGCACCTTTTTACACCTTATTTACTAAATTCAATTAGTTTATTTATTCTAAGCATTTCAAAGAACATTACAGTTCTTTTAGTTGCAAGCACCCTTTCCTCCTCAAAAGTCTCAATAATATTATCAATTATATCCTGTATGGTATTTACACCGTCTATCTGCTGCCACACAAAACTGCCGTAGCGGTCTAATTCTATTTCTTTTTCAGGCTCTTTATTAAGATATTTTATTGCAAATGCATTAACTATGCCTTTATTTCTCACTTTAATAATGACCTTATTTGCCTCATCAAATTCCCATGTATTTTCATTATTTATCATGGGAATTAAGTCAATATAATTTTTCACACTACCTACACTACCTCCAATCCGCAGGCACATTGTGCGAAAAAATACCGCATCGGCGTATTTTTTCACACTACCTCCATTATAGCCAGAATTATTCCAACAAGTCCCTCTCCTGCAATCATTCCCGAAGAAACTAATATTCCTTTTTCTGATACTTTATCTGCAAATTTATCAATTACGAATCTCACGACTCCACCAAGCATAATTCCCGCACTCAGATATATTGGAAGATACATTCCTACCGCAAAAGGCAATGCGGGAACGCCCATAAATTCTACAGCTATTGCAATAGCTGCACCAATCATTATAAGATTCCATGGAAGATTTCCCTCCATAACGCCCTCTACAACTATTTTCATTAATGTTGCCTGTGGTGCAGGTAATTCGCTTGAACCAAAGCCCCATGCATTGTTTAACAGATATAAGACTCCACTTATCGCTAACGAAGATGCCACTACACCTATTATCTCGCCTATCTGCTGCTTCATAGGTGTTGCGCCTAATATATAGCCTGTTTTCAAATCCTGTGACGTATCGCCCGATATAGCTGCTACTATGCAGATTACAGAACCGACTACTATTGTACCTGTAAGTGCATTATTAGTTTTTATTCCCGATGAACTAAGTATTACACCGGTAAGAATAAGTGTTGCAATTGCCATTCCTGATACCGGATTATTACTGCTTCCTACAAGACCGACCATTCTAGATGATACCGTTGCAAAAAAGAAACCAAATATAACTATCAGAATTGCTCCCGGAAAATTAATCGGAAATATCGGACTCAGCCATAGAAATAATACAATTACCGCAATGCCCGCCCAGATAAATTTATTATCAATATTTTTATTCAGACGTGTTACATTCTCCTCATTTTCTCCCTCTCTTCTCAATGTCTTAGTAAATGATGAAAAGATAATAGGCAACGTTTTAACAAGACTTATTATTCCTGCTGTGGCCACCGCACCTGCACCAATGTATCTTATATAATTACTCCATAATTCACTAGAACTCATAAGATTAACAGCTTTATCTCCCGGAAACATTATAATATTGTCTCCAAACATATTAATAAGAGGCATCAATCCTATCCACGAAATTATTCCTCCTGCAAACATATATCCTGCTATCCTTGGTCCGCAGATATAGCCAACAGATAAAAGTGCCGGGAGAATATCTATTCCTATTGCCGCACCTTTAAGTCTTTTTATATTATATTGTACTTCACTGCTAAACAGCTTTAAGCCATCTGCCATAAATTTATAAATAGCTGCAATTCCTAAGCCTGCAAACACCAGATTTGCATCTGATTTATTATTTTCACCGGCCATTAACACCTTAGCACACGCAGTTCCCTCTGGATAAGGCAGCTTATAATGTTCTTTTACAATCAATACTTTTCTCAACGGAATCATAAATAATATTCCTAATATACTTGCTGCACCACAAATCAAAGTTATCTCGACATACTTCGGATAGTCTGCTTTACCCTCGTTAAACCACATAAATAACACAGGAAGCGTAAATATTGCGCCTGCTGCCACTGATTCTCCTGCTGAACCAATCGTCTGCACCATATTATTTTCAAGAATTGAATTTCTCTTTAATAGTATTCTTATTATTCCCATCGATACAACTGCAGCCGGAATAGATGCCGATACCGTCATACCTACTCTTAACCCTAAGTAAGCATTTGCACCCCCGAAAACTATAGCAAGTATTATTCCTAAAATAACTGATGTTATGCTAAGCTCAGACATAACTTTATCCGCAGGAATATATGGTTTAAATTCCTTATTATCTTCTATATTTTTCACACTACCTCTCCATTTCATTATCCCTGCATTTTAGATTTGAATATAAGCGATGCAATAAAGCCTGCAATCAAAGCACCTGATATACCCACAGCGCTCGCCTTAAAGCCACCCATAAATACACCTAATAATCCATGCTCGTCAACCGCTTCCCTCACGCCTTTAAACAATGTATTGCCAAAACCGAGCAGAGGAACACTTGCACCAGCTCCTGCGAAATCTATAAATGGCTGATATATTCCAACAGCCCCCAGAATACTTCCAAGCACAACCAGACCAACCATTATTCTTCCCGTAGTAAGTTTCGTTTTATCTATAAATATCTGCACAATTGCACAGATTATTCCACCAATTATAAATGCTTTAATTATAGCTACCACCATTGACATTACTCCACCTCCACATTTTGAATAATTACACCATGTGCAATTCCCGGTACTGTCTGTCCCTCATTAAAACTTACTGTCGATAACAATGCACCTGTCGGTACAAATAGCACTTTTTTCCAAACCCCTGTTTTAATATTATTAAGTATATAACCACACAATACAGATGCCGAACAGCCACAACCACTTCCACCCGCGTGTGTATCCTGTTTCTCACTGTCAAATATCTCTATTCCGCAATCCATATGATTTTCACTGATGTCAATTCCTTTTTCCTTAAGAAGTGAAATCAGAATTGTCTGACCTATATATCCTAAATCTCCTGTAATTATTTTGTCGTACTCATCAGGTCTGTAATTGAAATCTTTGAGATTATTTTCAATAACGTCAGCTGCTGCCGGTGCCATACATGCTCCCATATTCATTGAATCTCTTACACCATAATCAATAATTTTACCTGTTGTAACACCTTTAATTGCCGCCTTTGCCATTGTTCCATCTACTTTTTTCCTGTCTACAATTGTAACCGCACCACATCCTGTTACTGTCCATGTCGCCGAATATGGTCGCTGGTTACCATATTCTAACGGAAATCTGAATGTTTTTTCAGCACTTGCAAAATGACTTGATGCCAGCGCAATTATCTTATCCGCATAGCCTCCCGCAACTGTCATTGCACCAAGACTTATTGCTTCACCCATTGTAGAACATGCACCATACAACCCGAAAAGCGGAATTTCAAAATTCATTAATCCAAATGTAGATGCAATTAGCTGTCCCATTAAATCACCTGCGAAAATATATCTTATATCCTTCTTAGCAAGTGATGATTTTGCCATAAGTAAGTTAACTGTTTTCTCCTGCAATGCACTTTCAGCCTTTTCCCATGTATCACAGCCAAACATATCATCACTGACACATGTATCAAACGTATCTTTTAAAGGTCCTTCGCCCTCTTTACTGCCGCAGATACACGCACTTTCCATAATATATGGCATCTCGGCAAATTCAACACTCTGCATACCTTTCATCTGATTAATCCTGCCACTCAATTTATTTACCTCCTTTAACCACTATTTATAAATACTGCTTTATTTATAGTCACTGCCTTTTAATGCTATTTATACTCATTACTTTTATGCTTATTGACTTTGATTCCCATATTAAAATAATGTGGTTATCCAATAAATAATTCCTAACAGACAGCTGCTTAAAGTTCCATATAGAATAACCGGTCCTGCGATTGTAAATATCTTACATCCTAATCCCATTACCATTCCCTCGGCTCTGAACTCAATTGCCGGAGCAGCCACAGAATTAGCAAAGCCTGTTATCGGCACAAGCGCTCCTGCTCCACCTAATTTACCAATCTTCGGATAAATATTTAATCCTGTCAGAAATGCTGATAAAAAAATCAAAACCAATAAGGTAATACTGTTAGCGTGTTCTTCTCCTACTCCATAATTTTTTAATATATCACCTACCACTTGTCCGATTGAGCATATTATTCCACCGACAATGAAGGCCCATAACATATCTATCCACATATTATTTTCTTTTGTAACAGATTTCACAAACTCATTATATTTTTTACTCAATTCCTTATCATCTTTTACCTGCATATTTACCTCCATTCCTAATCAACCGCAAAATATATTATATTTCCAATGAATTTACCTATTGCAATTGCAAGCAGAACATATTTCGTATGATTTCTTATATTAAATTTTCTGAAAATAATTGTAGACACATCTAATGCCTCAGCCAATGATAATGCAAGGCTTCCTACAAAAATTCCAAAAAATATACCGATTATACCTAGGATTATGACATTTAATATCCATAATGGCGGTAAGCCAATCCTATAGATATAAATGAAATTTGCAAGTGTAGTTCCTATGAGAACACAATATTCATACACCCTTACCTTATCCTGTGTTTTTGTTCTCCACGCAAATCTTGTTATAACACCTAAGGAAGTCAGCAACCCACATACACCACTTGCGACAATATTTCCCATACATAACCCCCAGAAAGCTAAAAGAACTGTCCGCATTTTATATCCCCTCTCTAACCTTTTTTCTTAGTCTGTAAATAAGTCTGGACATCATCATCATATTGCTGCATTTTAAGTTCTATCGGCGTAGGCTCACTATTTTTCTTCTTTTTATTAAAACTATTGAAAAATACGGTTATTCCAAGGGCTATACCTATTCCATATGTTAATTCCAATACACCAAAACCTGTATGTTCCTTGCCCTCCACCAGTTTATATATCTTTTGAAATAAATCACCCACTCCTACGTCCTCATTAAACGACATAATCGCAAAAGCAGAACCAAATAATACAATAATACATATCAGAACCGTTTTTATGTTCTCTTTAACACTAGAATTCATACTTTTCTCACCGTCTCCATTCCGCAGGCATATTGTGCCGGAGGAATCGCGAGCTGAATATTAAATTCAGCTCTGCGATAAAAGCTAAATGTGTTGCCTGCTACACATTTAGCTGTGAGAAAAATTAACATGTCAATTTAATTTTTCTCACTATCTCCAATCCGTTTTTCTTAATTAGTATTTTGTATCATTTTCTATAAATTATACTTATAATTCCACAAGATGTAATTTTTGAAAAAAAGAAGTCTTTGCAAATCAAAACTTAATCCACTGTATTGGATAGTTTTATTGCAAAAACTTCTCTTTATTCTTTTATTAAATTATTAATTTTTTATATCAGTTAGTAGGTTTAAATGTTCAAATCTCAGTCAATTTTCGCACTCTTCATTAATCTTCTGTGTTAACTTCTTCTGAATTAGTTTCTTCTAACTTGACCTCTTCTAAATCAACTTCTTCTGAACTAACTTCTTCAAGTCCTGTCTCTTCTAAATTAACTTTCTCTGATTCAGCTTCTTCCGAATTTGTCTCTTCTGAATTAACTTCTTCTGAATCAATTTCTTCCAGACTTACTTCTTCTGAATTAGCCTCGTCTGAATTAACTTCCTCGGGCTTAACTTCTTCAAGTCCTACCTCTTCTGAATTAGCTTCTTCAGTCTTAGGTTCTTCTTTATTTATTTCACTTTCGAGATATTCTCCGACCTTGAAAATACTTACTGATTCATCTAATTCTGTAGAATTAGTATTTAACTGCTTAACTGCTCCATATAATACTTCAACGGCTTTCAACTGCTTATCAGCATTTCTACTAAGTTCTGTAGATGCAGCCTCTGTTTCATTAGATGTTGCAGATATGCTTGATATTGCCTCTAATGTATCATTCTTAGCCATCTCAATACCTTTAACATTTATTGAAATTGTATCCAAATCGTGTGCAAGTGTTGTTACATGACCTTTTATATCCTGGAATACATTAACTGTAGTTCCAAGGGCTTCAGCCTGATAAGATACAATATCGTCTGCCTTTCTGGCTGTCTCAATGGTTTTACCCATTCTTTCCTGTATTCTACTTACGATTTCACCAATCTGTCTACCGGCTTCACTTGACTGCTCAGCAAGTTTTCTTATCTCATCTGATACAACCGCAAATCCTCTGCCGGCTTCACCTGCTCTTGCAGCCTCAATACTTGCATTAAGAGAAAGGAGATTAGTTTCATCTGAAATCTCATTGATTGCTGCAATAATTGTATTAATTGCTTTAGATTCTCTCTCTAACTCATTAATATCATTGATTATATCTTTAGTTATCTTCGTTGTATCCTGAACTCTGTTGCCTAACTCTGATACAATAACCATTCCGTTATCTACTGTATCCTGTGTCTGACCTGCTATTCTCTCTATTTCATTAGTACTTTCATATACAACTGAAATCTTATCTGCCAAATCTGACATCTGATGTAAACAATTTTCTGTATCTTCTGACTGCTGTATTAATCCTGCTTCAATATAACCTATTGACTCAGTAATGTCCTTTGTAGCATTATAGAGTACTTCTGAATTATCATTAACCTGACCTGCTGATTGCTGAACCTGTTCACTCACTCTTGTCATCTTAATAATCAGATGTTTAATACTCTTAATCATATTACCGATGTTCCCTGATAACAGACGGAATTCATCTTTACGCTTCATGGTGATTGTTCCTGTCAAATCACCCTCGGCTGTCTGTTTCATTACATCATTAATCTTATTTATTGCTTTAGCAATACCCATAGCAAGAAGTGAACCGACAATTACAGCTATTATACAACATACAATTATTGTAACAATTGTATATATCTTTATATCATTTGCCTTTTCGATAATTACATTCTTAGGAACCATTGCACATACATAACCATCACCGGTTGCTACCTTGTCATATAAGAATAAATATGACTCACCCTTATATTTAACATATGTATATCCACCTTTTTCCTTTTCTTTAATCTTCTTAAAGAAACTCTTATCGCTGAATGTAAAACCTTCTTTACCACTTATAACTTCATTTCCATCACTTGTGATAAAGCCTTTAATACTCTTGTCACCAACTTTGGCATTGTCTAATATATCCTGTATAAATGATTTTTTAACATCAATTATCATATAACCAACAGGTTTATTATTGCTATCATTAATCTGCTTTACAAGTGCAAGTGCGTAATCATCCTGACTGTAATTCATCAGCTCATCAATTTCAGGATGGCTGCTAATCCAGCACATATTCTTCTCCATATTAGCTTCTACATATTTGCCTGTTTCTGAATTAACAAATGCATTGTATAAATCTTTCTTCTTCACAACACCTGTGTTAGATATTGAATTCTTCTGATTTTTACTAAATGCAATAATACTCTGGATATATTTATCAGCTACTGCCTCATTTACAACTGCACCTTTTGCTTCAATTTCATAATTTGAATCATACATTCCACCAAAATGTGAACTGATTGAACTATTTACCGAAATACGTGTTGATGTTAATTCAATACTTTCAAAACCTAATTCGAAATACTCTTTTAACATATCAACACTGGTATATGTTAATGATTCAGCATTATCTTTAAGTCCCTGCTCTGACTTAGAATAAATAATAATACCGACAATAATGAATAAGCAGACAGGTAATAAAAATGCCCCTATCAGTTTACTCTGTATTCCTCTTAATCTCGATACTTTCTTTATTTCCTCTAATCCGGTCGCTTTATCTGTATTCTTATTAATATTCTTAACCTTTTTCTCCTTAGGTGATTTTGCTTTACTTACTTTCTTATCTTTTGAAAGTTTTGAGTCTTTTACATTTGCTTCATTCAGAAGATTAGCTGTCTCTGTATTAGTATCTTCTAAACCATTAGCTTCATTTACATCTTTACCTTTGGAAATCTTTGACTCTTTTATCTTTTTATCTCTAGGTGCCTTTGGCTCTTTTACCTTTTTATCTCTAGGTACTTTCGGCTCTTTCACCTTTTTATCTCTAGGTACTTTTGGCTCTTTTACTTTTTTCTCCTTAGGTGCCTTCGGCTCTTTTGCTTTTTTCTCCTTTGGTGCCTTCGGTTCCTTTACTTTCTTTTCCTTTTTAGGCTTTGGCTCTTTTATCTTATTCTTTGATGTACTCTTATTATCTGCAGGGTTAAGCTCATCATTTTCCGTTTTCTCCAAAACCTCTATATTATCGGCACTGTTATCCACACTTTCTATATCTGTAGTGCCTTTATTCATTTCTTCCATCTTCCGCACACCTGCCTATTTATCAGTATGCATCTATTATACAATAATATATACAAAATCTCTAGTCTTTTTGACATTTTTTGTGCTAATTTGTCTAATTTTAACAAAATTCTATGCTAAAATTTTCTTTTTCAGATTAAATAATATCTTTTTCTCCATTCGTGAAACCTGAACCTGGCTTATTCCTAATTTTTTGGCTATTTCTGTCTGTGTTTTATCCTGAAAATATCTCATTATTATAATATTTCGTTCAATTTCATCAAGCTCATTAAGTGCCTGCTCCACAACCAGATTATTGATAATTCTGTCTACACTTTCTCCGTTGCTTTCCCCTGCCTTAATTCGGTCGATTAAATATATCTCACTTCCATCATTCTGATAAACTGACTTATATATACTTTCCACATCACTTATCGCCTCCATTGCCTGGACAATATCCTCGGTATTAATTCCTGTCTCTTTAGAAATCTCCTCAATCGTAGCTTCTCTTCCTAATCTCTGGGCTAATTCCTGTGATGCTCTCCTAATCTTCCAGTTATTCTCCTTAATTGTTCTCGAAATCTTAACTAATCCGTCATCTCTTATAAATCTTTTAATTTCACCCATAATCAACGGAACAGCATATGTCGAAAACTGCACTTCAAATGAATTGTCGAATTTATCAACCGCCTTAATCAATCCGATACAGCCAATCTGAAATAAATCTTCCAATTCATAACCTCTGTTACCAAATCTTTTGACAATGCTCCACACTAATCCTATGTTTTCCTGAACCAACATATCTCTGGCTCTTTTATCACCTTTATGTGCCATTTCAATTAGTGTTTTATTTTCCATAGGACACCACCTAATCCGGTTTTCTCAGATTTTTCTTCATTAAAACCGTAGTTCCCTTATCAGGTGCCGAATCTACTTCTAAACTATCCATAAATATTTCCATAAACGAAAAACCCATTCCTGAACGTTCTTCTTCAGGTTTACTTGTATATAGCGGCTGCATGGCCTGTTCAACATCAGCTATTCCCACGCCTTTATCCTTAACCTTAATAGTAACTTCTCTTCCTTTTAACACACATTCCATCGCAATAATACCCTCATCTGTGCCATAACCATGAATAATCGCATTAGTAACAGCTTCAGATACGGCTGTCTTTATCTCCTCTATCTCTTCTAAGGTTGGATCTAACCTCGTAACAAATGCCGCTGCAACTATCCTTGCAAATGATTCGTTTTCTGATTTACTGCTGAATTCAACATACATTCTGTTATAATTAATGTTTTTCCCATTTATTTTATCAATATTTTTCATAATCATTAAACTTCTCCTCCATTCAAATCAGCTATGGCATTTTCCATAGAATCATATTTTTTTATAATTTTATTAAGTCCCGAAAATAACAGTATTTTCTCAACATTTCTTCCTGCATTTATCACACCTACTTTTCCACCAAGGCTATGTACCATTTTATAACGCCCCATAATAACACCTATTCCTGAGCTATCCATAAATTCTGTTTTGCCAAAATCAAATAAAATGTTTCTAATACCATTATCATATATTGTCTTGTCCGCCATTTCCCTTATCGTAACCGCATTATGATGGTCTAATTCTCCATTGACGTGGATTATCAGCGTTTTTAAATCAATTTCGTACTCGCTTTCATCATATTCCTGATTAATAAATTCTTCTTTATATCTCATTTCTTTCTCCCTCCCGATAAAATTATTTTCAATACAGATTAGGTTGTCAAAAATTAAACATTTGTTTAATCTCTCTTTTAAATTCCTAATTCTATATGGTTGTCCACAAAATCTCTGATATTTGATTAAAATTTTGTACATTTTCTTAAATAAAAAGAAGGACAACTCTTCATAAGCTATCCTTCTTGTGTACTTTATATTCTTATAATTAAGACCAATATTTAATAATTAGAATTAATATTAAAAAGTCTATTGTATATTTTATGCATAATACAATTCATTTCATATTTTATGCATTACAATTATTTATCAGTAATGGCTACAATTCTTGCCTGTACATTCTCAGTTGCCTTCGCTTCAAGTCCCTCTGTCTTAGCAAATGTGTCATTGATAAGACTTGATAAGTTCTTAAGTGCTCTTTCCTTGTAACCTGCTGCCGCTGTTACATCCTGACCTAATGCCAATGTATACTGCTTCTCATATGCCTCACCAAGCTTGTCTGCTGCTGAAACATAATCAATAGAAGTAAAATTATATAAGAAGCATTTTGTTAAATCTTCTATTGCTTTATCATAAGCTTCTAATGTATTAGCTGAAGCTAACTCATTTCTACCATTATTATAATAATTAGCTGCTGCCTGATTATATACTTCCGGCTGAATTGAATTATATAATGTGGTAAATATCTCAGAACGTGCATTATTAGTTATCTTCTGCAATGAATCTGCACAATTAATATAGTCTTTGGCATTAAAATAATTAATTGCAGTTATAAGATTATCATAATCTGCAAGAATCTGTGTATTTTCATTTCCTTTAGAATCAAGCTGTCCTGATAAATCTGTCTTTTCGCCCTCTAATGATGTTATCTTACTCTCTAACTCTTTCTTATCATTATTAAGTGATTCTATCTGTGAATTTAACTTCAATACTTCTTTATTATGATTATCTTTAAGTGTTTTCTCCTTAGCAGGAACCAGTAAGAAAAATGTCATTGCAACACCGATAATCAGACCTATCACAACGTTAATAACTGTAATCATTCCTGAATTAGATTCCCTGTATACACTACGTCTCTTAGGAATAATCACATCATATCCGTTTCGTAATTCCTTTTCGGTCTGTTCCTTATCATAATCACGTATTTTATCTTTCTTGCTTTCCTTACCGATATCAATTCTCTTTGTATCTGTTTCAGTATTTATCTCTTTCAGATATTTTTTAGCTAACGGATTATTTGTATCAATCTTTAAGGCTTTCATAATAGGCTTTCTGGCTCTTTCATAATCGCCTTTCTTCATATACAATAATGCAAGTAATAAATGCCCCTTAATCAGGTTAGGATTAGTATTTAATACTTTCTTAAGTTGGATTACAGCTAAATCATCACTTCCCTGCTTAGCATAATTTAAAGCATAATTGTATTTCTTAATTGTCTGGTTAATTGTATCTAATCTCACAGGATTAGACTGTAATCTCTTTATGTAATCATCTGCAATATTCTTATCCGGCTGGAAATTCTTACTTATAATCCATTCTGAGAAGGCCTGTACTGCCTCTCCCATTTCGAAATATACCAGTCCTAATAAATTTCTTGCATTTGTATTCTTCTTATCAAGTCTTACGCTTCTTCTAAGTAACTCACATGCACCTGTCAGATCTCTAATCTGGGCTTTGGCAAGTCCCATATTATAATATGCATTTGACAATCTTACAATCTTCTTATATACAGCCACATCTGCTCCGCAACTGTTACAGAAATCGTTACTTGAAAGTACGCTGTTACATCTATAGCATCTCATCTTAATTTTAATCTCCATTCCGCAGATATTTTAGTCATTATTCTTCATTTCTTTTAACATTTCAAGTACAACATCTGTTATATCTTTGATATTACTATTATATATTGCATCTTCTGTCTCATCTACTTCAAGACTTGGACTAAACTTCTTTATTTCTTCATCATAATTAATCATAGGATTACCCTTTCTTTCTAAATAAATATTATCTGTATATCTTGAATCTATATTGCAAATACTATTAATTCTGCAAATCAGTTTTATCTCTGCAGGCTCTTTTTAATCTCACCGACTAAATATAGTGAACCCACGCAGAAAAGTACATCATCTTCTTTTTTCTCATCTACAGCCTGCCTGAATGCCTGACTTACATCTTCATTTACTGAAATGCTCGCATCACAGCCGTATTTTCTAAAATCTTCATATATTTTATCTGTCTCTAAGCCTCTGTCCGAATCAATACGTGTTATGTATACATTCTTCACTTTAGTTTCTGATAACTTAGAAACCATATATTCATAATCTTTATCCTTAACTACCGAAAACAAAATGTTCTTATTGCCGGTACATTCATATTCATTAAATGTTTTTATGAACTCATCTATTCCCGGGCCATTATGCGCGCCATCTAATATGACACCCGGCATAATCATCTCCATTCTTCCCTCCCATTGTACATTTGCAATTCCTGACTTAACAAGTTCTTTCCTATGCCTTATCTCCGGCATACACTCAATTGCCTTAATAGCAACAGTCGCATTCTGTACCTGATACTCAGATATAAAAGGAACTGAGAATGTATCATTTAAATAATACTCACTAACTATTGAAAAATCAACACTTTTATTCGTTTTTTTGATTATTTTATAATTATCTGCAAGGACTTTTATGGTTTTCGCCTGCATTCTTCCTGCAATGTCACTAATCACGCCTGATACTCTTTCATCTTCTCCCCAATATATTATGGGGACGCCTTTTTTAATAATTCCCGCTTTCTCCGCAGCAATCTTCTCTATCGTGTCACCTAAATATTCCATATGGTCCATTCCAATTGAGGTAATAACCGTAAGATATGGTAATATCATAGAATTAGTTGCATCAAGTCGTCCGCCAAGTCCTGTCTCTAAAACTACATATTCCACAGCCTCTTTATTAAATTTCCACATTGCCATAAGAAATAAGAACTCAAAATATGATGGGTGCGGATAATCCTCTTGCTTCATCTTATCCACAACATTTTTTACCTCATTGAATGCCTGTACAAATTCTTCATCACTTATTTCTTCATTATTTATTCGTATTCTTTCATTAATATGTACAAGGTGTGGTGAAATAAAAAGTCCTGTTCTCTTTCCACAATTAACAAGTACATTAGACAATATTGCACATACTGTACCTTTTCCGTTAGTACCTGCAACATGTATAATCTTCATCTTATTAGTCTCATCTTGTTTTATTCCTAATTCCTCTAAGAATCTTCTTGTATGTGCAAGAGAATTCTTACTTGTGAACTTAGGAATATTATCTATGTATTCTACAACTTCTTTGTATTTCATACTAATCCTCATTCCGCAGGCACAACGTGCCGGAGGAATCGCGAGCCAAATTTCAGATTTGGCTCTGCAATAGATGCTATTTGTGGTGCCTGCGACACAAATAGCTGTGTGAAAAATAAGTGTATCAACATTATTTTTTACACCAATCCTCATTTCTGAGTGGTTTATCTCCATTCAATTGTTTAACAACGATTATAGGAATTATTTTATGATTTTGCAAGTAAATATTATCACGTAATTTCGACAATTGCAGATTACTATTAATTTAATATAAACTAATTCATCAATCCACTTTGTCAATATTTATTAAGTGATTTTGCAAATTATTTGCAAAATTCAGCTGATTTATAAAAATTAATCTTATACGCACCCAAATAAATAGCTGTATGAAAAATCAACATACAAATTTTGATTTTCCATACAGCTTAAAATAAATTATCCTTATTTCATAAGATGTGCAAGTTGTGTCTTAACCTGTTCCATCATCTGCATATATTTAGCCTGCTTTGCTTTCTCTTCTTCAATCTTAGCAGCAGGTGCTTTGCTTACGAATTTCTCATTAGAAAGCATTCCGTTAGAACGTGCAAGTTCTTTAGTAAGCTTCTCTTCTTCTTTCTTAAGTCTTTCTATTTCTTTTTCAATATCTACTAATTCAGCGAATGGCATATAGATTGTAGCTTCAGGGATAACAGTTGATACTGCATCTTCACCGATTCCGTTCTTGTCTACCTGTATAACAACTTCGCTTGCATATGCTAGAGTCTGGAAGAATACTCTGCCTTCTTCAAATATACTTGCAACCTTATCGCTTTCTGTTACAACATATACCTGTGCTTTCTTAGATGGTGGAACATTCATTCCTGCTCTTACATTTCTGATATTGTAAACAGCCTGTTTGATTAATTCAACGTCCTCTTCCTCTTTCTCGAAGTTAAATTCGTCCTTATATTCAGGCCATTTTGCTATCATAAGTGATTCTGCATCTTCATTTAAAGTACAATAAATCTCTTCTGTAACGAATGGCATATATGGATGAAGTAACTTAAGTGATGTCTCAAGAACTGTCTTAAGTGTGTAAAGTGCTGCATCCTTTGTTGTATTGTCCTCACTGTATAATCTTGGTTTAACCATTTCAATATACCAGTCACAGAACTCTTCCCAGATGAAGTTATAAAGCTTATCTGCCGCAACACCTAATTCGTATTTATCAATATTCTCTGTTACATCTTTAACAAGTTTATTTGCCTTTGATAATATCCATTTATCAGCATCTGTAAGTGTGCTTACAGGAACTTCCTTAATACCACCCTCAGGCATATTCATCATAATAAATCTTGATGCATTCCATACTTTATTAGCAAAGTTTCTGCTTGCTTCAACTCTTTCATAGTAGAAACGCATATCGTTACCAGGTGCATTTCCTGTAATAAGCGTAAATCTTAATGCATCTGCGCCATATTTATCTATAACTTCAAGTGGATCAATACCATTTCCAAGTGATTTACTCATCTTACGTCCCTGTGAATCTCTTACAAGTCCATGGATTAAAACAGTGTTAAATGGTACTTTTCCTGTATGTTCAAGTCCTGAGAACATCATTCTGATTACCCAGAAGAAAATGATATCATATCCTGTTACAAGTACACTTGTTGGATAGAAGTAATCTAACTCTTCTGTCTTGTCAGGCCAGCCAAGTGTTGAGAATGGCCATAATGCTGAACTGAACCATGTATCAAGTGTATCAGGGTCCTGGCGCATCTTCTTGCCACATTTTGGACAACATACTTCATTTTCCTTGCTTACTACCATTTCGCCGCAGTCATCACAGTAAAATGCAGGAATTCTGTGTCCCCACCATAACTGTCTTGAAATACACCAGTCACGAATTCCCTCTAACCAATGATAATATGTCTTATCAAAATGAGGTGGAACGAACTTTGTATCACCATTTTTAACGGCTTCAATTGCAGGTTTAGCAAGCTCTTTCATACTTACAAACCACTGTTTTGAAACTCTTGGCTCAACTGTAGTATGACAACGGTAACATGTACCAACGTTATGCTCATGGTCTTCTACTTTAACTAAATATCCGCCTGCCTCTAAGTCTGCTACGATAGCCTTTCTTGCCTCGTATCTGTCCATTCCTGCGTATTTAGGATATTCGTCAACAATCTTTGCATCTTCTGTCATTACATTTAATACAGGAAGATTATGTCTTAAACCAACCTCGAAATCGTTAGGGTCATGTGCCGGAGTAATCTTAACTACACCTGTACCAAAATCTATACCAACATAATCATCTGCTACAACAGGAATCTCCCTTCCTACTAATGGAAGAATTAATGTTTTACCAACTGCATCTTTATATCTTTCATCATTAGGGTTAACTGCTACTGCTGTATCACCTAATAAAGTCTCTGGTCTGGTTGTTGCAAGTTCAAGATATCCTGAACCATCTTTAAATGGATATCTTAAATGCCAGAAATGCCCTGCCTGGTCCTCGTATTCAACCTCTGCATCTGAAATAGATGTAAGACAATGAGGACACCAGTTGATAATTCTTTCGCCTCTGTAAATAAGTCCTTTATTATAAAGATTTACAAATACTTCTTTTACAGCCTTGTTACAGCCCTCATCCATTGTAAATCTCTCTCTGTCCCAGTCACATGAAGAACCTATCTTCTTTAACTGTGCAACAATTCTTCCTCCATACTGTTTCTTCCATTCCCAGGCTCTTTCTAAGAATTTATCTCTTCCGATTTCTTCCTTAGTTACGCCCTCTTCACGCATTTTCTCAACGATTTTAGCTTCTGTTGCAATTGATGCATGGTCAGTTCCCGGTACCCATAATGCTTCATATCCCTGCATTCTCTTTGTTCTGATTAAGATATCCTGAATTGTATTATCTAATGCATGTCCCATATGGAGCTGTCCTGTAATATTTGGAGGTGGCATAACGATAGTAAATGGTTTCTTACTTCTGTCTACCTCTGCATGAAAATATTTCTTATTTGTCCATTTGTCATAAAGTCTCTGCTCAATGTCAGCAGGATTATAATTCTTCTCTAATTCTTTCGCCATTATTAACTTCCTTTCTGATGTTATTTGAATAATATTTCCTGTTAAATATACTGGTGTCAGGTACTATTTTGAACCAGCTGTGTCTTTTTGACACGCTAATCCTATTAAATAGAAAAAGCCCTTTTTGAAATATATCAGATACATTCCAAAAAGGGCGTATATCACGCGGTACCACCTTTATTTACGACTATCATCGTGTCTCATCTTATCCTATAACGTGGACGACTCCGTTATGACCTACTGATTATATAAAATGCGCTAATGCTCTTTATTATTGCAAATCAAGCCATTATTTTGAATCAGGCATATGCTTTCTAATCTTCTATAAAATGTTCAGCCATACTGCTTAAAAGCTACCTTCAAAGGTCACTGCCTTAGTAATCTTTCAGCCTGCGAATTACTTTCTCTTTAAGGGTTAACCTTTTACTCCTCTTTATCACTGCATTTATAATATTAACTTTTTTAATGATAAAGGTTTTAAAAATATTTGTCAAGATAAAACCTCTAATAAACGCTAATTTTTATAAACCGATATTGCACTTACAGATATATTTAATAATCATATGTACAGGCGATTTGATATATAAATATTGGAACACCTTGTGGGAATTGCGTAAATTTGTCAGGTATCATTTTTCGGCTCAGATTTTGTGTACATTCACCAGACAGACAATTAAGCCAAGTAGTCCGTCTATGACACACACTTTCATATTTCCTTTATCTGGTGTGAGTAAATGCCGTCATCAACAAAGTTTATTACGGTGCAGCTAATCAAACGCGCTTCGCTTGAACGGTGATTAACTGCACCGACCTTTTGCTTCTGACGGCATATAACTCACACACACGATACGTCATA
>OMVQ01000009.1 GCA_900314555.1 uncultured Eubacteriales bacterium
CACTGGAGGTTTTTTTCTTGAAGCTAAAGCTTACCGGGAACACACCTGCATAGCAGGTGGTTTATTTTTATGTGGATACAATAAAAACCTTGAAAACACTATGTTTTCAAGGTTTCTCATAAATGGAGCTGAGGGGAATCGAACCCCTGTCCGAAGCCTCTTCCATTAAGACTTCTTCCACCACAGTCTATGTTTTAACATTCCCTCATTCATACGCCCACAGACAGGCTTACGAACTTAGTAGCTTCATAAATTCTTCTGATACCTCAAAGCTTTGGTAAAAGAGTGCCTCGCAAAGTCGATGCCGAACTCTTAAGCAGCGAGTGACTTAAGGTCGACAGCTGCCACTAGGCAGCGTACGCTAAATTTTCGTTTGCGTTTATATTTAATTTCTAAGTTTTTACGTGGTCCTAGTCCACGGGTGGCTATCCTAACTTCTAAAACCCCGTCGAAACCAGTACAACCCCGAAAGAGTTATTACTGTCACAAACGACACGTATTAATCATACTACAACTAATATCTTAAAATGTCAATATCTATAATTAATTATTATATGGCTATTTTGCATTTATTAAAATTACCTGTATGCATAATTATAAGCCACATTTTAATATATTTATTCATATAACAATATAATTAATACAGATTTCTTACTTTGAATTCCTTTTCCGCTTCTCTTCGCTGGTCTTTCTTAGCTATATCCTGTCTCTTGTCATATAATTTCTTACCTTTTGCAAGTGCGATTTCTACTTTGACAAGGCTTCCCTTAAAATAGACCTGCAATGGAACTAAAGTATAGCCTTTTTCTGCCATCTTGCCTGCTATTTTATTAATCTCATAGTTATGAAGCATAAGCTTTTTAACTCTTAATGGATCTTTATTGAAAATATTGCCTTTCTCATATGGGCTGATATGCATTCCATATATGAATACTTCACCATTCTCTATTCTGACAAAGGCCTCTTTAATACTGCATTTACCCATTCTAAGAGATTTTACCTCAGTTCCATGCAGGCATATTCCTGCTTCGTATTTATCTTCTATAAAATAATCATGATATGCCTTTTTATTATTGGCAACTAATTTGAATGATTCTTTACTCATTACAATTTATATTCCTTTCATTCATTGTCATCTTCAGGCTCATATATCTTAAAATCAATCTGGCGCTGCAATTTATCAGTACCTGTTACTTCTACCTTAACTTTCTGTCCGAGCTTATAGGTATTGCCTGTATCTTTTCCTACAAGTTCGTAGCTTTCTTCATCATAATAATAGTAGTCATCTAATAGTGCTGTAAGTCTTACCATTCCCTCTACGGTATTAGGCAGCTCCACATACATTCCCCAGTTAGTAATTGACGAAACCACACCATCAAAGACTTCACCTATATGATTCTGCATATATTCAACTTTCTTAAGTTTATCTGTATCTCTTTCAGCCTCATCTGCACGTCTTTCAGTCTTACTTGCCTGCTCTGCTATTCCTGGAAGAATACTTTCATAATGTTTTATACGTTTTTCAGACAGACCACCTCTTAGATTCTCCTTAATTATTCTGTGAATCTGTAAATCAGGATATCTTCTGATAGGAGATGTGAAATGGCAATAATACTTAGCTGCCAATCCAAAATGTCCTGTACATGAAGTCGTATATTTAGCCTGTTTCATAGAACGTAAGGTAAGTCTGCTAATAAGAGTCTCTTCTTCCGTTCCCTCAATCTTCTCTAATAACTTCTGTAATTCTTTAGGATGTATCTCTTCCTGTGTAGTCTTAATTCCATATCCGAAATTATTTATAAACAAGCTTAATTTAAGCATCTTTTCAGGATCCGGATTATCATGTGTTCTGTATACAAATGGTAATTCCTGCCAGAAATAGTCCTCTGCAACAGTTTCATTTGCAATAAGCATAAAGTCCTCAATGAGTTTTGTTGCAGAATTTCTCTCATATGGCTTAATATCTATAGGCTTGCCTTTCTCATCTAAGATAATCTTACTTTCAGGAAAATCAAAATCTATAGAACCACGTTTATGACGTTTCTCTCTTAAAATGAGTGCAAGCTCATTCATCTGTCTAAACATCGGTACAAGCTCTTTATTTTCTTCAATTGCAGTCTCATCATTAAATTCAAGAATCTTATTAACTGTAGTATAATCCATTCTTTTATTAATTCTTACAACTGTTTCAGCTATCTTATGTCCTACTACATTTCCCTTTTTATCTATCTCCATAATACAGCTTAATGCAAGTCGGTCTACATTAGCATTTAACGAACATATTCCATTTGATAATTTATGTGGAAGCATAGGAATTACGCGGTCTACAAGGTATACACTTGTTCCACGCTTTACAGCCTCTTTATCCAGCGGACTATTCTCTATAACATAATTAGATACATCTGCAATATGGACACCAAGTGTATATATTCCGTTATCATAGCTTAAAGATACTGCATCATCTAAGTCTTTGGCATCTTCTCCATCAATTGTAACCATCATAACATCTCTTAAATCAAGTCGTCCTGCCATATCCTTGCTATTAACTTCATTTTCAATGTCTTCGGTCTGCTTCATTACGCCATCAGGAAATTCCATTGGAATCTCTAAACTTTTTACAACAGATATTATATCTGTTCCCGGATCATTAATATGTCCTATTATCTCAGTAATCACGCCCTCAGGTTTTCTGTTCTTATCACCATAATCTGTTATCTTAACAACTACTTTATGACCTGTCACTGCACCTTTAGATTTTTCTAACGGAATAAATATATCTCTTGAGATTTTAGCATTATCAGGAATTACGAAGCCAAAATTCTTTGATTTCTGGAATAGTCCTACGACCTCAACTATTTTATGCTCTATAACCTTGATAATCTCTCCCTCACGTCTTCTTCCTGTATTGGCAGCCCTTAGAACTACCTGTACTAAATCACCATTTAATGCTCCGTTAGTAGCACTTTCAGGTATATAGATATCCTCGTCCTGTCCCTCTATAGATACAAAACCAAATCCTTTCGCATTACCCTCATAGTTTCCGATTAATACATTAGCACTTGGCTTACCATATTTACCCTTTTTAGAAATTCCAATCTTGCCCTCTGCTAACAATGCATCTAATACTTCTTCTAATTCACTTCTTCTGTCTTTCGGAATATTCAGAATAATAGCAAGTTCTTTTAATTTCATTGGTATATATTCTTCCGAATTAATTATATCTAAAATAATCTTTTTACGTTCATTCAATAATTTTTCTTCCATACTTTCTAACCTCCATTTCGAAGTAGTTTAACTATATCAATTATATCATACAAATTAAAAAACCTGAATACTAATAATTAGTATTCAGGAATATATTTGATTTATTCTATATAAATTTAGAATTTAGTAAAGCCGCTAACACGATTAATAATACAGCTAATACTTTTGTAATCTTCTCTAAAGTACCTTCCATGGAACGTCCTTTATTCTTACCCCAATATGTATCTGCCATACCACTTATTGAACCTGTAAGTCCTGCTGATTTACCTTCCTGCATAAGAACTATTATAGTTAAAGCTATACAAACGATAACAAATATAATATCTAAAACTGTTTTAAGCACACTAACACCTCCTTAGAATCGATAGACGATTTACTCAATTGGTATAATAGTAACATATAGTGCGTCGTTTTTCAAGCACAAATATTATTCTTATCAGGTAACCCTATTTAGATGATAATGAAATTGATGTACAAATCATTACTATAGATGATGCAAATACTGCCCAGAAGCCTATCATATTCTCAACATTACCAAATGCATCTACTTTACAGAAAATCATTGATGCCATTAAAACAATGAATAATACTGTAGCTATTATCTCTAACATACCATAGTTAAATAATTTAGCAAGTGTTGCATTTGCCTCTATTTTCTTCTTAGCAAATAAATTCATTGCCCCACCAACAATTACATATACAGATAATATAATCATTGCAAATATTGTAATTATAAGAGTTGTATTAAGTAAACTATGAGGTCCTAATGAATAATTGAAATACTTCTCAATTATATACTCAGCAGTATATTCGCCGATAATTCTCATCTGACCTTTTTTCTTACCTAATAATTCATATTTATACATTGGAAGTATAAATATTGAAAGTAATGAAATAATTGATGCAACAAAATATAATACTCTGTATACAGTACGTTTCTTTTCTACATATGTATTATAATTTAACTGATTAGCATACAATTCAGAATCATTATAATCTTTCTTTGTTTCTGTGTTATCCATAAAACCTATCTCCTTTAAACTTTTTGAAAGCAATTTTCTTATTAAATTTTAACAAATGGAAACGTTTTCGTCAATAGTAAATTGTACTAATTACATAAAAAGATAAGCAACAATCAAAACTATTATTGGTATATCTGCTCATATACAGGTCGTTCGACTTTTTTCCTTGTGATTTCCACTATATTTAACTTTGTTATGTCCACAACATTTGTCCTTATTCTATCTTTATGTACAAGCTTCGTTAAATATTCGAGTAATTTATCCTGATATTCTTTATTATCCATATTTATGAAATCTACCATTACTATTCCGGACATATTTCTTAGTCTCATCTGGTAAGCTATCTCCTTCGCAGCCTCCACATTTACATTATAAATTGTCTCGCTTAACTTCTTGCCTTTGATACATTTTCCCGTATTTACATCGATAACCGTCATAGCTTCTGTAGGTTCTATAACAAGATAAGCTCCCGATTTAAGCCATACTTTTTTAGAACATACTTCCTCAATAACCTTTTCTATACTATATAATTTATATAATGGCAATAAAGCATCATCATATAATCGTATATTATATTTTCCGTTGAAATTATCCATAAGTTCCTGATAAATCTCTTCATTATCAGTAATTATTTCATCAGTTTCATTCGCATATAAATTCTTAATCATTTTTATATATGGTGCTTCCTCACTTTTTAACAGAGTAAAGCACTTGCGCATCATGGCAATTTCTTTTATATGCTCCCATTCTGATAATAATTCATTTAATTCATTCTTAATGTCATCTAATTTTGCATTCTCAGCATTAGTCCTGATAACAATACCAAATTTTTCATTTGAATTATCTAAAATGTCATCTAATTCATTATGAATGTGGCTTTTGAATACCGCATTTTTAATCTTTCCTGAAAAGCCTATGCCACTCTTTCCGATATTGACCACAACGTTTCGTCCGGTAAGGCTTATATTAGATGTTAATACAGGGAATTTTGTCTTTACGGCCGCCTTAGAAATCTGCACAATAATATCGTCGCCTTCGCATACTTTATCAGTATTCTTCCTGTTTAAGAAGATAACATGGCTATTCTCTTCTAATGAAAGATATCCGATACAGCCTCTCTTATATTCTACAAATGCCGCATTGATATTCTTTACTACATCTTTAACCTTACCGACGTAAATATTTCCTATCGAATCTGCTTTTGCTGATTCATCATTTCTAATATAATCTGAGAAATTCACTTCATAAAATCTGTTATCCTCATATAGACCATAGAAAATCTTATTATTTTTTTCTGCATTTTTATGAATATAAGTCAAATCAACATCAGCAATTATAAATTTACTCACGATTAGATGTCCTCTCCGAAATCTTCCAAAGGAATTAACTTATCCTCTGCCATTCCATATAATTCAAGTCTTTCTACCATTAATGAAAATTCTTTTAATTCAAAGCCCGCATAGTCGCTAAATGCCTGCATAACCAGTTCCGGCTTAAGATTGTTAGCACTTCCTGTTGCAAGCTTCATAAAAAATGTATTATCTTCATCTATAGATGCTTCGTAAATCATTGGTCTTATATCTACTAACATCTCACTTTTCTTAGTCTTCTTAAGTATCTCAATAGATGTCTGATTAATAAATTCATTAAACTTTGCTTTGATATCTATATCAGGCTCATAGCCTTCACGAAATTTTACATTATAATCTGCACCTGCCACTAATGACATGGCATTTTTAGAAGAATCAGGAAGTAATCTGTAGCTTAATACCTCCATTCCCTCTACCATTGTGTCATTCATTCTCTTTAACATTTCCGTAGAACTATCTGTAGAATGTACCTCTATATCTAAGTATTCACCTCTGCTTGTAAGTCCTACTCCTAAAGGTGCTGCAAAAGACATAATCTGGTGTGGACTAAAGCCCTCTGAGTAAGCAATATCCACCTCTGCTCTTCGCATTACTTTCTGAAAATATCGCATAATATCAAGATGTCCGATAAATTTCATACTACCGCTTTTAGCAAATTTAATTCTTATTTTCAAAGCACACACCTCCTCCAAATCTTGCTGCACCACAACCGGCACACTTCATACGACAGTTAGGTGTTACAGTCTCTTCTTTCGCACGTTGCCATTCTTTCTTAAGAAATGCCTTAGTTACGCCTATATCTATGAAGTCCCATGGAAGTAATTCATCAACGTCACGTTCTCTTGAGATATAGAAATTCATATCATTATCAGTATCTTTAATGGCTTTCTCCCATTTTGAATTATCGAAAGTCTCACTCCATGCATCATAGATACAACCTGACTTATATGCAGCTAAAATCGTCTTTGCAACTTTTCTATCTCCTCTTGCTAATAAGCCTTCTAAGACTGATACATCTGCTTCATGCCAATTATACTTAATACTCTTTTTATTAAGCATTTCTTTCATCTTAGCATTAACTATACGTGCTTTACCTAAGAATTCTTCTTTAGTATTCATAGATGCCCACTGAAATGGTGTAAATGGCTTTGGAACAAAGAATGACGAACTTGCTACTATCTGAACTTTTCCGATTCTCTGGTCTTTTGGTATTCTGTAATAGACCTCAGCCACCTTTTCTGATAATTCGGCAATACCCTCCATATCTTCAACGGTTTCAGTTGGAAGCCCTAACATAAAATATAATTTAACACGATTCCAGCCACCCTCAAATGCCATAGATGCACCTTTAAGAATAACTTCTTCGGTAAGACCTTTATTAATTACATTTCTAAGTCTCTGTGAACCCGCTTCCGGTGCAAATGTAAGACTACTCTTTCGAACGTCCTGTACTTTACTCATTACATCTAACGAAAATGCATCAATTCTAAGAGATGGTAATGAAATATTTACACCTTTATCTTTGAATTCATCAATAAGGAAATTAACAAGTCCCTCCAGATTAGAATAATCACTAGAACTTAATGAGCTGAGCGAAATCTCCTCATGTCCCGTACTTTTAAGCATCTTATATGCTTTATCCTTAAGAAATTCAAGACTTCTCTCACGTACCGGTTTATATACCGAACCTGCCTGACAGAATCTGCAGCCTCTTATACAACCTCTTTGTATCTCTAGTACAACTCTGTCCTGTGTTGCCTTAATAAACGGAACTAATGGTTTCTCAGGATAGTATGTGTTATCCATATCCATAACAAGCTGTTTACTAATCTTAGTCTTAGCATGTGGATTATTAGGTGTAAAAGACTTTAAGGTTCCGTCCTCATTATACTCAACATCATAGAATGCCGGAACGTAGAGTCCTTCTATCTCAGCAGCCATTTCAAGGAAATCTCTTCTTGAACCGCCATTTCTCTTATTCTCTTTATATTTATCCATTAAGTCAAAGTATACTGTTTCGCCCTCGCCCATATAGAAAATATCGAAAAATGGTGCAAGCGGTTCAGGATTATATGTGCATGGACCACCACCGATTACAATAGGATCATCTTCAGTTCTGTCTGCCGACTCTAATGGAATTCCTGATAAATCTAACACCTGTAAAATATTTGTATAACACATTTCATACTGGATTGTAATTCCCAGGAAATCAAAATCTTTAATCGGATCTTGTGATTCTAACGCAAAAAGAGGTATATTCCTCTCTCTCATAATCTGATCTAAATCAGTCCATGGAGAATATACCCTTTCGCAATATATGTCATCTCTCTGATTAAACATATCATATAAAATTTGTATTCCTAAATGTGACATTCCTATTTCGTATACATCAGGAAAACACATCGCAAATCTAATATCTATTTTAGACAAGTCTTTTTTTACCATATTTACTTCGTTGCCAATATATCTTGCAGGCTTTTCAACACTTAGTAAAATCTCGTCTGATAATGCAAGTTTTCTCAAACCACTACTTTCCTTTCAATAATAATGTATATTTTATCTTCTTGCTAATTCTCTTGTTATGTCTTCCCATGATACTTCTTTTTCTGCCATAAGTACCATTACATGATATAAGAAATCTGAAATCTCATATTTAATCTCTTCTTTATCAGGGTTCTTAGCAGCAATAACTATCTCTGTCGCTTCTTCTCCGACTTTCTTAAGAATCTTATCAATTCCCTTGTCGAAGAGATAATTAGTATATGAACCCTCTTTAGGATTAGCTTTTCTGTCCTTTATAACGTTAAATACTTCTTCGAATACCATAAGTGGATTAGCATCATCATATTCTTTCTTCACAAGCTCTGTATAGAAACATGAACGTTTACCTGTATGGCAGGCTGCACCAATCTGTTTAACTTTAGCTAAAAGTGTGTCATTATCGCAGTCGATTGATAATGATTTCACATATTGATAATGCCCTGAAGTAAGGCCTTTTATCCATAATTCTTTACGACTTCTGCTATAATAAGTCATTCTTCCTGTCTTAATTGTATTGTCAAATGCTTCTTCATTCATATAAGCAAGCATTAATACTTCATTTGTCTTATAATCCTGAACTACAACTGGGATTAATCCGTCTGAATTAAGCTTAAATTCACTAAAATTCATCTTACTTTCAAATACATTTACATCTACACCGTCTTTTTTAAGTTCCTGCTTGATGTTCATTATCTCCTGTGTATCTGAAAGAATTGCATTAGATGTAAAACCATATATATTAGTAACTTTACAATATTTTACAATATCTTCTTTAGTAATCTCATCATTAATAAGAAGTAAATCAATATTTATCTCAGCGAAATTATTAGCTGCTTCATCAGATAATTTATCAGAAATTACAAATAATGTTGCACCCTCATCAAAATAGAAATTAGCTGCCTTACATAATTCTTCATCAGAACATTTACGTTCAAATAGAACAGCTACCTTATCTGCACCGAATCTTTCTGAAGCTTCATTTACAAGTTCTCTGTTAGACTCTTTCGAATCTTCTAAAATAACCATTTTAGCACCGGCATAAAGATATTTCTTAACATCTTCAAGTCTCTTTACATTTCCTCCAAGTAAAATCTGGATATCACATTCAGCTACGATTTCCTTGATTATTCCGATATTTGTCTCATGCTCTTCATCTGTTGAAGATATCTCGAAAATATAGACTTCATCTGCTCCGTCATTTTCAAATTTCTCACATAATTCAACTGCATCATATGCTGTAGAATCATCTTTTCTAAATGCTTTACCATCTTTTATAATAATTCTTGGAATAAGATTACAATAATTCATTTTTTACACACGCCTTTCGCTAATTTTAAGTATATTTACTGATTACAAACTTCCCTTTGTACTCATAATGTCTTTAATTCTTGGATCAGTAATAGTTGCTTCATCTAATGCCTTTGCAAATGCTTTAAAGATTCCCTCGATAATATGATGATTATTACTTCCTGACAACACCTTGATATGCAGATTCATTCCTGCTGAATATGAAATTGCATAGAAGAATTCCTTAACCATCTCTGTATCGAAATATCCGACTCTGTCAGTCGTAAATTCTGCATCGCATACAAGGTATGGACGGCCTGATAAATCCAACGAACAAAGTACAAGTGCTTCATCCATTGGTAAAATAACACTTCCATATCTCTTAATTGATTTCTTATCGCCTATAGCTTCTTTAATAGCCTGTCCTAACACGATTCCCGTATCTTCTATTGAATGGTGTGTATCTACATATAAGTCACCTTTCACACTAAGCTTCATATCGAACAGACCATGTCTTGTAAAACTGTTAAGCATATGGTCAAAGAAACCTATTCCTGTACTTATCTCTGCTTTACCACTTCCATCAATTGTAAAATCCATAGAAATGTCTGTTTCATTTGTCTCACGCTTAACCGATGCTTTTCTAATAACTGTTTCCATATTTTCCTCATTTCTACCGCAAAATACCAGTTCTGCATTAACTTATTATACAGGTTATAATCTATGAATTTCATAATACCCTAACCTGTGATAATAAGTTTACAAAACTGATATATTATTTTTCAAATCTTACTTTAATCGAATTAGCATGTGCTGTCAACTGTTCTGCTGTCGCAAATGCCATAATGTCATTATGTATTGGTTCAAGTGCTTCTCTTGAGAATGAAATAATACTTGATTTCTTAATGAAATCATCTACTGATAATGCCGAGAAGAATTTAGCTGTTCCATTAGTAGGAAGAACGTGGTTAGGACCTGCGAAATAATCTCCTAATGGTTCTGAACTGTATTCTCCTAAGAATATTGCTCCGGCATTTCTGATTTTAGTCATTGTATTAAATGGATCTTTTGTAACTATCTCTAAATGCTCTGATGCGATATCATTTGCAACGGCAATAGCTTCGTCCATATTATCTGCAATAAGAATATATCCGTAGTTCTCAATAGATTTTGTTAAAATCTCTTTTCTTGATAATTCCTCTATAAATTTATCTACCTGTTCAGATACTTTCTCAGCTAAATCTTTAGATGTAGTAACTAATATTGCAGATGCCATTTCATCATGTTCTGCCTGTGATAATAAATCAGCTGCCACATATCTTGGATTAGCTGTTTCATCAGCTAACACAAGTATCTCACTTGGTCCTGCAATTGAATCTATGCTTACATAACCATATACTGCCTTTTTAGCAAGGGCAACATATATATTACCCGGACCTACTATTTTATCAACTTTTGGTATTGATTCAGTACCATAAGCAAGGGCTGCAATTGCCTGCGCACCACCCACTTTATAGATAACATCTGCGCCTGCTTCGTTAGCTGCAACTAATGTACCCGGATTAACTTTTCCCTCTTTATTAGGTGGTGTAGTCATTATTATTCTGTCTACTCCTGCAACTTTGGCAGGTACGATATTCATAAGAACTGATGATGGATATGCTGCTTTACCGCCAGGTACATATACACCGACTTTCTCAAGTGGAGTTACTTTCTGGCCTAAGATACTTCCGTCAGGCTTACTGTCGAACCAACTGTACTGTTTCTGTTTCTGATGATAATCTCTTATATTTACAAGGGCTTTTCTTATAATTTCAACAAGTCCTGTTCCCTCAACTTCTTTATATGCTTCTTCTATCTCTTCTTTTGTAACTATGATATTATCAGCATTAATGTCTGCACCATCGAATTTCTTTGTATACTCAAATATTGCTTTATCTCTTCTTGCTTTAACATCTTCTAATATGGCATTAACACTGTCTGAAAATTTACCATAATTATTAGGACTTCTTTTTAATAAATTATCAAGTATATCCTTTTTTGATTCTTCATCTAATTTTATAGTTCTCATTTCTGCCTCCATATCTGCTGCTATCTTATCAGCTATCAGCATTATAAATCTTTTACTGCCTCTTTTGCAACAATCTATTTTTCTATAATATCCGTTTTATATAACTGTTTTTAAATCTGAAAGTAATTTATTAATTCTTTCATTTTCCATTTTCATACTTACCTGATTAACAACCATTCTCGCTGATAATGGACAAATCTCTTCTAATACACCAAGACCATTTTCACGTAATGTAGAACCTGTCTCTACAATATCTACGATTACTTCAGAGAGATTAACAATAGGTGCTAATTCAACAGAACCGTTAAGTTTAATAATCTCTACTGTCTGATGCTTCTTATTATAGAAATAATCCTTTGCAATGTTAGGATATTTGCTTGCAACTCTTATCATCTCGTGGTGCTTAAGAAGTTCTTTTGCTGATTCAGGACCACATACACACATCTTGCATTTTCCAAATCCTAAATCCATAACTTCATAGAGCTTTCTGCCCTCTTCAAGAATTGTATCCTTACCAACTACGCCTATATCGGCCGCACCATATTCTACATATGTAGGTACATCTCCTGCTTTCGCAAGGAAGAACTTAAGTTTTAATTCTTCATTAACGAATATAAGCTTTCTGGTCTTCTCATCTTTCATCTCTTCACAGGTAATTCCGATTTTCTCAAACATTTCAAGAGATTTCTTTGCCAGTCTTCCCTTTGCTAATGCAAATGTTAAGTATCTCATCTTAGTTAATCTCCTTTTTCTCAATTCCATTTCCGTCTATGATTATGATTTCAGATACATTACTTCTCTTTGCATAAGAAATATAATCCTCCATCTGATGATTAGAACGCTTTCTAACCATCATAACACACTCATTTTCACTTCTCAATGTTTTTGTATAATTAATTGCTTCTCTCTGGTTCTCTACACCATATAAAATCATCTTCTTAGTGTCTTTCTCACCTAATTTAATATGCTGTCTCTCAAGTGCTACCATTAACTGGTCTAAGTTGACAGCAAAACCTATGGCTGCAAAATCTTTTCCAAACTGACCTAAGAGATTATCATATCTGCCGCCTGTAACAATCGCATCACCTGTTCCATATGTATATCCCTTAAATACTATACCTGTATAATACTGATACATATTAAGCATTGATAAGTCGAATGAAATATATTTCTCATAGCCATATATAACTAAAATAGAATATAATTTCTCAAGTCTTTCTAATGCTGCCTTAGATTTATCATTAATATTTAATGTCTTTGCTGCTTGTATCATCTCAACAGAACCAACAAATTCCTGAAACTTAAGAAATACTTCTCTATCTTCTTGTGGCACATTAGCTTTCTCTAACACATCTTCCACGCCGAAATATTTCTTATTCTCAAGTAATTCCCTGAGTTCTTCTATTGTATCTGCATCAAGTCCTGCTTTTTCAACTATTCCCTTAAAGAATTCAGGCTGTCCTATCTCTATCTGAAATTCAGTAAGACCTGCCTTTAATAATGATTCTATAACCATTGCAATAACTTCTGCATCTGCATCTGAAGTATTATCACCTAATAATTCTGAACCAAGCTGTGTAAATTCTTTAAGCTTGCCCTGATATTCTGAATTATTAATAAATGCATTACCAACATAACATAATCTGATAGGCATCTCTTCGTCCATAAAATACTTAGCTGAAGCTCTTGCTATAGATGGTGTCATATCAGGTCTTAAGACTAATGTGTTACCCTCTCTGTCGAAAAACTTATACATATTCTTCGATGCAACACTTCCTCTTTCTTTATTGAAAATGTCGAAGAATTCAAATGTAGGTGTCTGGATATCACTATATCCGTATTCCTTGAAAATCTTATGAATTCTGTTCTGGATTAATAACTTATCATAACATTCATCATTATATATATCCCTAACTCCTACAGGTGTATGTAATAATTTACTATTCATAATTTCTTTGTTTCCTCCATATATAAATATTCGTTAAGATTATAAATAAAATAATCCTTATAAACGTAATTAATCTTTTAATCCTAATTATGATAGCTATAACATAATTAAGATAATAAATAAAATACATTTTATTAGTTTAGTGTTGTAAAGTGTTAATTCGTTACAACGTTAATTTATTAATTGTTTCAGATTATACTTTAATAACCTCAAACTGTCAATCTCTATTTTCTAAATCTCTTGATAATGCTTCTAAATAATGTACCGGAACACCACCATTTGTTCTTATTCTGTATGCCTTGTCAATCTCTTCGAATCTAAAGCTTTTTCTACCACCATTTTCACTTCTCTCATAGAATTCTAGAACTTTATTAAATGGCAGATAATATATCTCATTTATTCCGGTATAATATATTATCAGAAATGCCACACCGTTTTGTTTCTCAAATTCTTTCATAAATTCTACTTGATGCTTATGTATGTTATGTATGGGAAATGTTTCCGTATTACATTCCTTTGCATCAAAGCACACAGGAACTCCCTGTACCACGCCTATGTAGTCTACGGTACTTCTCTGCTCGAAATATGCTAACGTTATATGTCTTGATTCCTTGTCCATTGCAACAGGCTTAATCGGTGTAGGAATCTTCTGGATTAATCCGATTCCTTTCTCTCTGTATTTCTCATTAGTAACATTAATCAAATCTTCTAATGTAGAGCCTCTTAATCCTCTACTGTTCCAAGTTCCCATTTAACTTTTCTCCATTTATAATCTGTATAAACTTATCACTAAGCGGCGCAGTAAATTTCTTATTACTTAGATATGATAAAGCACCCTCTACACCTTCAAACTGTAATTCATAAGAGTGTAATAACTGATGTTTAAGTCCATATTCCTTTTTAAAATATGAATTAACCGACTGCTCACCATATTTTACATCTCCTATAAGAGAATGTCCAATACTTGATAAATGCGCTCTTATCTGATGTGTCTTTCCTGTTATAAGTAAGACCTTTAATAAAGTATATTCCTTATTATTGCAGATTGGAATATATTTTGTGCGGATATATTCACCTTTAGAATCTACATTTTCTTTAACAATTTTTACTTTATTATTCTTCTTATCCTTAGTAAGATATCCTGTTATCTCTTCCTCTTTAGTAATAACGCCTCTTACAATACACAGGTAATATTTATGCATATCCCTGTTTCTTAATAGTTCTGCCATCGTCTGAAGTCCTGCCATAGATTTTCCAAATATAAGCATACCACTTGTATTTCTGTCTAAGCGGTTACATACAGACGGTTTAAATGTTTTAAATTCTGACTCTTTAATTTCATTATTATCAAGCAGATATCTGATTAGCTGTTCATTAACACTTATATCACTTACTTCAGCTTTCTGTGATAATACTCCCGCCGGCTTATTATATAATATCAGGTTATCATCTTCATATATAATATTATGCACATCAATTTTTGGCACTTTCTGCATACTGCTTATAATGTTATTCTTGTCTGGTTTCGATGAGAATTTTTCTAAAGTCTCCTCTGCGAAAAATATCTTAATAATATCACCCTCATTTAATTTCTCACTTCCATCAGACTTTTTATTATTAAGCGTAATATTTTTCTTTCTCAACATTTTATATATGAAACTTTTGTTAGCCTTGTCTAAATATTTACTTAGAAATTTATCGACTCTTTGATTGGCTTCGTTACTGTTTATCTTAATTTCACGCATATTTTCCTCGCTATTTGACACATATTCTTAATTGTATTACAAAGTTACATTGAATATACTGTCATTAATTCGCCTATTCTCTTATCATATTTACCCTGTTCATTTTTATCAAGTGCTTCAACACTTTTCTTAAACTGTGTAAAATCTTTAAATACTTTTACGGCAGATACCTTACATTCTGTCTCTAAAAAACTTCTTACATATTTCTCTATAACCACATTGTCATATTTGTCAATTGGTGCATAGCAATATACCGAATTATCTCTTACTGCCGCTAATTCTATATTATATATTTTCTCAGGTGATGATATCAATAAATCACTTAGTATTTTCACGTTTTTATATGCTGATATCTTCTTGTATTTCTCTGCATCTCCTGTTTTATATGGAAACATAACTAAATAAGCCACACCATATTTAGCAGCCGGAATAGCTGATACGGCAGCTAACACTGTAAATATACTTTTGGTATGATGATATCTTATTATACCTGTATAAAAAATAATTAATACTATGGCTAACAGAAGTAATGTCATACCAAGCTGTTTTAATTTATTCTTATTAATGTATCCGTAACTACCTTTTTCAATTTTGTTCCTATTCTTCAATTTCTGTCACCTTTTCTATCTGTTTAATTTAACTTTTTAATGTTGCACTATATATCTTAAGAATTATTCTGTGCGGAACAAGCTTCGTAAGTAGATAGAATAACTTCATTGATATTCCATAAATAGATATTTCCTTTTTCTCAATCGAATCTTTTATTGCTTTATCAACTACATCAGAAGCATTTGCCATAAATAAATCTTTGAACCAGGCACGTTTCTGTTCACCCTCTGCAATAGAGAAGAAATCTGTCGCAACAGGTCCCGGACATACCGCTGTTACTGATACACCTCTGCTCTTAACTTCACATCTTAATGCTCTAGAAAAGCTTAATACATATGATTTAGATGCCGCATATACCCCGAAACCAGGCTGTGGTAAAAATGCTGAAGATGATGCCAGATTTATAATACGACTGTTTTTAACCATATATGGAAGTACCATATATGTAACTGATGTAAGTCCTGCACAGTTAGTATTAACCATTCCGACTGTTACGTCATGTGCTGCCTCTCCGAAACTTCCTATTATTCCGTATCCGGCACAGTTAACAAGTAACTTAACGCCTACATTTTCCTGCTTTAACATCTTAGAAAATCTGATATTAAAACCTGAATCAGTAATATCTTCACACACAATTATACATGGCTTATTAATACTGTCTCTTAATTCTTCGAGCCTGTCAAGCCTTCTTGCTATAAGCCATATTTCATCAATACTTTTAAACATTTTATCAATCTTTAGTGCAAATTCTCTTCCCATTCCTGAAGATGCACCGGTTACAATTGCTATCTTTTTCATATTATCACCTTTTTCATTTTTGACATATTATGCGAAGAGGCGATGAGAAATTCGCGCAGGCGATTTCTCATCTGCCATAACGCTAATTACTTCTTACGAAAGCAATTAGCTGTGTGAAAAGTAATCGCATCAGCATTACTTTTCACACTTTTTTCCGCAGACATTTAATTATGTTTATTCTTATGAACGTTTCTTATAGTCTTTTTCTTGGTTTTATTCTTATTTGACACATTATTTACTGTATTTCTATTCTGATTATTTCTGCTGTTATTTCCGTCATTGTTCATACGAGTATGTGACTTATTATTACCCTTATTGCCACTATTATTGTGATTGTTGTTATTTTGATTATGATTACTCTGATTATAGCTATTCTTATTGTTCTTATTATTTTTATTATTCCTGTTATCGCTACTTAAATTAGTCTTACTACTATTTCCATATTTTTCATAGCTAGAACCATAATTTTTTCTAGGTCTTATAAGACAATTTTTATCAAAACCTATCAAATCTGTTCTTCCTGCTTTAACTAACGCCTCATGCACTAAATCATAATTCTTAGGATTACGATATTGAATCAATGCTCTTTGCATAGCTTTCTCATGAGGGTTAATAGGGACATATACCGGTTTCATTGTACGTGGGTCCAAACCTGTATAATACATACACGTAGATATGGTAGATGGTGTAGGATAGAAATCCTGTACCTGTTCAGGCATATATCCTAAATCTCTCAAATATTCTGCTAATGCAATTGCATCCTCTAATTTCGAACCCGGATGAGATGACATAAGATATGGTACAACGAACTGCTTCTTACCCATTTTTTCATTTAATTTCTTATATTTATTAATAAACTTCTCATATACTGCATTTTCAGGCTTACCCATCATCTGTAATACATTATCAGATATATGTTCCGGTGCAACCTTTAGCTGTCCGCTTATATGATGTTCTACCATTTCTCTCATAAATGTATCATCAGGATCACACATAAGATAATCAAATCTGATTCCAGAACGGATAAATACTTTCTTAACCTTTGGAAGTTCACGTAATTTTCTAAGTAATTTAAGGTAATCCGAATGGTCTACTATCAGATTCTTACATGGCTTAGGAAATAAACACTGTTTATTAGGACAGACACCTTTAGTTAGCTGTTTATTACATGAGGTATGTCTGAAATTCGCTGTAGGACCACCTACATCATGGATATATCCTTTAAAATCTTTATCCCATATTATCTGTTTTGCTTCATTTATAATTGATTCGTGACTTCTGGTCTGTATGATTCTTCCCTGATGAAATGTTAATGCACAAAAGCTGCAGCCACCAAAGCACCCTCTGTTACTTACAAGACTGAATTTTACTTCACTTATCGCAGGAACGCCACCGGCTTCTTCATAAGACGGATGATAGTTTCTCATATAATTAAGTGCATACACTCTGTCCATCTCCGACTGGCTAAGCGGCTTGGCAGGAGTATTCTGTACTACATAGATTCCGTCATTATACTCTTCTACAAGCTTCTTTGCCACAAATGGATCTGTATTACAATATTGAATATAAAAGCTTCTTGCATATGTTTCTTTAGATGCCTTTATTTCCGCAAAAGATGGCAACTTAATATAATCATATATATTCTCAAGTGTCTGAGTCTTATAGACAGTTCCCTCTATAAATGTAATATCTTTTACATTAATTCCGGCATTTAATGCATCTGCAATTTCAACAATAGACCTTTCACCCATTCCATAAGATATCAGGTCAGCGCCACTATCCATTAAAATTGAACGTTTTACTTTATTAGACCAGTAATCATAATGTCCGAGTCTCCTTAAAGATGCTTCAATACCACCAATAATTATAGGAACATCTTTGTATGTCTGTCTTATCAGATTAGAATATACAACTGTCGCATAATCAGGTCTTTTACCCATAACACCACCCGGAGTAAATGCATCTGTTGCACGTCTTTTCTTAGATACAGAATAGTGATTAACCATTGAATCCATATTTCCACTCATAACCAAGAAGCCTAAACGTGGCCTTCCAAATGTATTAATACTATTCTTATCTCTCCAATCCGGTTGAGATATAATACCTACCTTATATCCATTCGCTTCTAAGACTCTGCTTATAATCGCATGTCCAAAAGAGGGGTGATCTACATATGCATCACCTATTACAAATGCAAAATCTACCTCCTCCCAGCCTCTTTTAATCATATCTTCTTTAGATATTGGCAAAAAATCTTTAATCATACTGTTCTCCATTTCTGTAGACATTTATGTCAGAGTAATCGCATCAGCATTACTTTTCTCACTGTTCTCCATTTCCATTTTGCAGACATTTAATTTCGTCCTCTGTAAGTCTTCTATATTCGCCCTCACGCAGGTTTTCATCAAGTTTTAGACTTCCCATTGACAACCTTTTAAGGTAGATTACTTTTCCTCCAACGCACGCAATCATTCTCTTTATCTGATGATATTTTCCCTCACATATAGTTATCTCGACTTCCGATATATTATCTGATTTATCATTACCTGATTTAATGATTTCTAATTGGGCAGGTTTAGTTAATGTACCATCTTTTAATTTAAGTCCCTCTTTAAATCTCTTAATATGTTCTTCAGTTATAATGCCCTCTACTCTTGCAAAATATTTCTTATCTATATGTTTTACGGGAGATAAGAGGCTATGTGCTAATTCACCATCATTTGTTATAATAAGTAATCCAACGGTATCTTTATCAAGTCTGCCGACAGGAAATAAATCTTTTTTACGCTCACTGTCTATCAAATCAATAACTGTTCTGTCGTTATTATCAACAGTAGCCGACACTACTCCTGCCGGCTTATTTAACATATAATATTCAAACTGTTCGTATGCGATGGTTCTTCCATCAAATGTAACTATATCTTTATCTGTATCTATCTTGTAATCTGACGATTTAACTATTGCATCATTGACCTTTATTCGTCCTTTTTTAGCATATTCCTTAGTCTCTTTTCTAGAAGCAATTCCCATTTCTGAAAGAAATTTATCAAGTCTCATTACTTTACTCATAATTTTCCATTCCCTGTGCTCTGTATCCCTCAGCAATTATATCTAATTCCTTACTGAACTTCTCTAGCACATCAATATCATCAAGTTTGTAAATCTTATAGAATTCGTCCTGAATCTTAACAATTTCACGCTTATTTGCGACATTATACAGATTCTGGATTGTGTTAAGAATCTCTGCAACCACATGTGCTTTAATCTGGAATGAGTTCTGAGAATCCATAATCTCACTTCGCACAGATGACATCTCTTTATCTAATGCTATTACCGCGGCTGCCGCACCACTAAGTCTTTCTCTTATATGTGGTGGCATATTCTGACGATATTTATACTGTAATGAATGTTCTATCGTAGCCCAGAAATTCATTGCAAGTGTTCTAATCTGTATCTCCACATTGATTCGCTTCGTTCCCGTAAGTGTCATTACATCATAGTATACGATAAGATGATAACTTCTATATCCGCTTGGCTTTGTATTATTGATATAATCCTTTTCAGCCTTAACCGTCATATCACTTCTGTTCTTAATAATGTCTACAACAGTATATATATCCTCAACAAACTGACATATAATTCTTATTCCTGCAATATCCTCAATCTTTTTCTCTATATCTTCAAATTGAATCTTTTTCTTCTGCATCTTCTCAAGAATACTTGATATCTTTTTAACTCTTCCATTGACCTCTTCTATAGGTGAATATTTTCCTGCATTTCTATGTGCCTTAATTAAATATTCAAACTTAACCATCAGTTCGTCAACTGCTAACTGATATGGTTCTAGTAATTCTCTCCATAATTGTATTTCCATTTAAACGACCATTCCCTTTCTAAATCACATATCCGCATATACAGTAATACGTCCTCGTCCGTTCTTCTTAGAACTGTACATTGCACTATCAGCGGCATTAACTAATTCTTCAAATTCCGAACAATATGTAGGATATGTTGCAATACCAACACTTATGTTAATAAATATTTTTTTTTCCATATTCAAATCTCTTTGTCTTGATTTCATTATGCATTTCTTCACATATTTCTCTGACCTTATCAGAGTCTTTATCAGTATATACAATGACAAATTCTTCTCCACCGTATCTTACCGGAAAGCCATCATATATTTTAGCATATTTATTAGCAATTTTGCCACAAAAACTAATTACCTCATCACCAAAAACGTGTCCATATGTATCATTAATATTTTTAAATTTATCAATATCAAATAATACAACCGAAATATTTCTGTTTTTATCAATATAATTTTTCTTAAATGTATCTGACATTACATTGAAATGTCTTCTGTTATAGATACCCGTAAGCGGATCTTTTATTGCCATCGTGCGCATCTTCATATATAAGAGCGAATTACTAATTGCAAGTGTAATCTGGTTACTAAGATTCTGAATGAAATCTTTATTTTTCTCAAAAAAATCTTTCTTACAGCTTCCAAATGTATATACACAGTATGCATTTTCATTTATTGTTGCCGGGATAACTATTAATGATTTTATTGTACTACCTGATATATATTCATATTTAACATTTGCATAATTTGCTATCTCGATAACAATATTATGATTATGACACTCTTTTATAAATCTTCTGCTTTCAATTCCCTTAATCAGTTCTTCATTAATACCACTCTCTTTTGTATATTCAGAATGTTTAATAAAATTCACATCTTCATTTGGTTCATTGCTTATTATCCCTATACTTACAAGGTCGCACTTCAACCCATCCATAATTGCATCTATGGTAATCTCAAGCATCTTATCAATATCTAACGAACTCGTGAAGTTCTTCATTATATAATTCTGAAGCTGTGTCTCCTCACTATTCCTTGTAATCTGTTCATTAGCCTCCTGAAGCTTAAATCTCTGTATACTTAGCTGTTCATTCGTCTGTAACAACTTCGCCTGTGTAACTTTCATACTATTATTTTCTTCTCTGTTAACTGAGGCAATTCCATTAAGACTATTGATTTTTACATATAATTTATCTAAAACTTCTGCATAAATATCTAATGATACATACTCACAGAACTCTATAATTATAATAAATGCTATGAATACAAATACATAGAAATTATTTATCCCATTAAATATAATCTCAAATAATGTCACTCCTAACATCGGCAGACTGCTTAAAAATATTGCCTCAATCTTCGAATAAATCTCGGTAACATCATATGTAACAAATAGCTGTAAAGCAATTAAGCAATATAATATCACATAAATTATACTGTTAATTATAAAATTTCTTGCATTAAATACAATTATCATAGTCATGGTTAACTCAACCATCTTTATAATTATATACAGGAAGTCTGATTTAAAGAAATCATATTTTCCAAGCATAAATTCCAACATAAACAATAATGTCAGCGAAAGAAAAAAATATATATTTATCTTCGCAACATCTTCATTAAATGTATAGAACATAAGATGGTATATGCAAAGCCCTGCAACTAATATCATATTAAATAGTGACGACCTTCTTTTAACAATTAAAAGTTCTTCTTCGTTAAGCAACTTAATTCCTCCAATAAAGTTCTATAACATCTCCATCTTTTAACTGACTTGTAAAATCACATTTAATTCCATTTATAGTGGTTACCAGTTCTTTTCCCCCTGCCACACTTGTATCAAAAGGATAGAAATCTAATATATCAACGAAGATATATTGTTTCTTATTCTTTAATACTACAACAGTTCCATTTACTGTAATTATCATATTAACAGTTGCATTTTCATTAGCAACATTCTTATTTTCTGCTAAATTTTCTGATGTATTCACATCATTATTTATTGAGTCTGATGTATTATCAGACAATTTATCTGACGCATTTTCAAGTGATACTTTAGAAGTTTCATTAACTGTTTTATTATATTCAGAATTATTTTCTAAAGTCTCATCTATCTGATTATTTTTATAATCTTCTTCATAATATTCTTCATCTTCATTATGTTCAGGTTCATATTCATCATCTTCAAAATCTATGCTGAAGTTCTCATATACTTTCTCATCTTCATTAGAAATCTTATTATTAACCTTAACAAGCTTTTTATTGAAATCTATATCCATAAATTTAAGAACCTGTCCTAAGGTATAATAATTAAGAATCTCTATCTTATCGCTCTGACAGATACTATAATCACCTGACTTAAGTTCACCATTTACTTCTGCAAATCTTGGACAATCTATTGCCTGTCCGTTAACGATAAACCTCATCGTCTGTTTATATTCAGGAAGTCCCTCTATCTTCTGGCTTGCAGGCTTACCATATGTAGATTCCTCAATTATAATATTATCATTCTTAACTATCTTAGAATTAATATTAGCTTCTTCTCCATTAATAGTTATTACTGCCGGTTCACCTATTCCGCCTCTTACTAAACGTTTCTCATCATTAACCGTGAACTCAAGAGCCTCACCACGTCTTGGAAATAATCCGTCATTAGGAAAACCTATCTGCATGGCAGCATCTATTACAGTAAGTTTATCATTATCATAAAGTTTAATTCTTTCATCATTAACATTAACGAATATAAAATTATTCTTATGGTCATAATAGCTCATACAGATACCGATAGGCGTAACAAGAAGAGGATCTTTCTTAATACCCTCCTGCATAAAATTAACTTCCGTAAGAACCTCCTCACCTCTTAAAGCAACTCGTTCATTTGGAATGTCAAGATATTTAGCAAGATTTTCAGTAAAACCTGCTGCCTTTCCACCGCCGCCCACGACGAATACCGCACTTACACTCTTGCCACCATTTAACTCTAATATTTTATCAGCTATTTCCTTTGTGATTGACTCAACAACACTGCTATAAGCCTCTTTGGCTTCATCAGGTGAAATCTTTTGCTTAAGTCCCATAATATCTTTGAAATTAATCTGTCTCTTCATCATTGAGCCACGTTTTATCTTCTCAGCGGTATTAAAATCAACCAGATATCTTGAAACCAGACTCTCTGTAATCTCATCACCTGCTCTTGGAATCATTCCGTAAGCAACTATACTTCCATCTTTAGTTATGGAAATATCACTTGTACCTGCACCAACGTCTACTAATGCAATATTTAATAATCTGAATTTTTCAGGAATCGCTATATTAATAGCTGCTATAGGCTCTAATGTAAGATTTGCTATATTTAAGTCTGCATTTTCAACTGCTGCATACAGACCATCTACTACGTCCTCCGGTAAAAATGTAGCCAGTACATCGGCCGATATCTTCTTAGCCTTATGTCCCTCCAGATTAGTAATTGCGAAATCATTAAGATAATACTTAATTACTGTATATCCAACACAGTAGAACTTAATCTCATGCTCATTTTCTCTTATTATCTCGTAGGCTTTCTCGACTCCCATGGAATCTAACGAATATATCTGCTCACTTGTAACAGGTCCTTCCTGTGAAAGTTCATAATCAATATGTACGGTAATGGTTCTTAGAACTCGTCCGGCTGCCGCAATACATACATCTTTCAAAGGCATATTAAGCTGCATCTCTAACTCTTTCTTAACCTTTGAAATAGTATCAGACACCTTAGAAATATCATGAATCTGTCCGTCCATCATCGCTCTTGTCTCATGTTCTTTAGAATAATGTGCAACGACATTAAACTTATTATTACTTTCAAGATAACCTACTGAACCTACAATACTTCTTGTACCTATATCAAGTCCGAAAACTAAATTCTTTTTATTAATATTAATATTGCTTTCTGACATTGTAATCCTCCAACTAAATGGTATTATAACATATCTATATTATCATAAATCTGCCTAAAACTCTAGCAATTTTTCTATCTGGCTAATCGTATTCTCAATCGAAAAGCTATTATCCACCATCGCATCTGTTTTATCTTCAAAATCTTTATAATTAAGCTGATTCTTTATAACTGCCTTAATAGCTTCTTCTTCCATTCCACGCCCTGTTTTAAGTCTTTCAATTCTTGTTGAATCATCTGAATAAATGTACCAGATTTTATCACATATCTTACCGCAGCCTGACTCAATGAGTAATGCGGCCTCAACTACGAACTTATCTGTTCCGTTTAACTTATTCTCTCTTTCAATTCTATTCTTAATTTCATCAATTACCGCCGGATGAACTATATTATTAATCGTTTCTAGCCGGCTTTTATCATTAAATACCAGACTTGACATTGCTTTTCTGTCTATTTCTCCATCACTCTTAAGTATATCATTTCCAAATTCTTTAACAATTTTATCATATACTGTATTTCCCTTACTCATAAGCTCATGTGCAATCTTATCTGCCTCAAATATAGAGAAGCCAAACTTCTCATTAAGTATCTTTAAAACTGTTGATTTTCCGGTTCCTATTCCTCCGGTTATTCCAATTATCATTTTAATCCTCATTTCTAAATGCATTAGTATATTAATGTGCTTCTAACCAGTTCTTACCAACACCAAGACCTATTTCCATATTTACTCGTAGCTGCATAGCATTCTTCATTTTGTCTTCAAGTATATTCTTAACTTCTTCTATTTCATCTTCATAGGTCTCAACTAACAGTTCATCATGAACCTGAAGCACAATTCTTGACTTTAACTTTCTGTCAAGTAATTCTCTGTCAACATTTATCATCGCAATCTTAATTATATCAGCAGCCGTTCCCTGAATAGGCGAATTCATAGCTATTCGTTCACCAAAAGACCTCTGCATAAAGTTGCTTGATTTAAGTTCAGGAATTGGTCTTCTTCTGCCTGAAAGTGTTGTTACATAACCTTTTTCCTTAGCATCGGCTACGGTTTTATCAAGAAATTCCTTAATCTTTGGATATGTCACAAAATACTGTTCTATATATTCTTTTGCCTGCTTTCTTGAAATGCTTAAGTCCTGACTAAGTCCAAACGAACTTATTCCATATACGATACCAAAGTTAACTGCCTTAGCATTACTTCTCTGTGTATCCGTAACTTCTTCTAAAGGTGTATTAAATACCTTAGATGCCGTAATTCTATGAATATCCTGTGCTGATTTATACGCTTCTATAAGATTCTCGTCATTTGAAATATGTGCAAGCACTCTTAATTCTATCTGTGAATAGTCTGCATCAATGAACACACAACCCTCTTTAGGTACAAATACTCTTCTGAATTCCTTACCCATATCCATTCGGATTGGAATGTTCTGAAGATTAGGCTCTGTACTGCTTATTCTTCCTGTTGCAGTAATAGTCTGGTTAAACTTGCCATGTATTCTTCCATCACTTCTAATATAGTTAGCCAGTCCATCTGCATAGGTTGACTTTAATTTAGTTAATTGTCTGTATTCTAATATCTTATTAACCACAGGATAATCAGGTGCTAATTTCTCTAATACTTCCGCTGATGTAGAATATCCTGTTTTCGTCTTCTTGCCACCCTCAATCCCCATCTTAACAAATAATATCTCTCCAAGCTGTTTAGGTGAATTAATATTGAATTCAGTACCGACTTCTTCGTAAATGTCTTTCTCTAGCTTAACGATTTTTTCACCCAGAACTTTACCGTATGCCACTAATTCATCTCTTTCTATCATTATACCCTCATTTTCCATACGGTTAAGGGCATATATTAAAGGCATCTCTATATTATTAAATAGTTCTAACTGTCCGCTGTTCTTCAATTCATTTGTAAGAATATCTTTTGACATAAGAGGAACTGCTGCACTATATGAACTGTATTTAATAAAGTTCTCTGTCTGCTCTCCGATTGCTTTATCAAATGTCTCTTTACCTAATAATTCACTTCTTGATGGCAATGTCATATTTAGGTAATCTCTTGCAATATCATCATAATTATAAGTATCTTTAAGAGGATTCATAAGATAAGCCGCAATCTCATTATCAAATATCTTATCTGAATTAAATTCATCATTATCAATATATTTAAGATGTCTCTTAAGATTAATAAGACTGATTCTTACCTTATTGCCCATAAAAAGCTTCTTAAGATTTTCCTTAAGGTAATCATCATTAATAAACCACTGTTTCTTAATAACATAGATTTCCTCTGCTGAAAATGCAATGGATAACGCAGTAATTTCTTTGCTTTCATCATCTCCGCTTATATTAAGACCGATATCAGAGGCTTTATCTGCCTTCTTAAATATTTTTCCTGCCTCATCATAATCTTCTATAAGTTTTCCCTCAATTTTTATATCAGAATTATCTGAACCTTTAACATTTTTATCGAATTTACTGATAATACTCTTGAATTCTAATTTCTTCATAAGTTCATATGCTTTGTCAGTAAATATATTATCAAGTTCTGTTTCTGCAAAATCAAGTTCAACAGGAGATTCTATATTAATTGTAGCAAGAGTTTTACTCATAAATGCTTTATCTTTGTTATTCTCTAAATTCTCTTTTAATTTCTTCTTAGTAATCTCATCTATATGTTCATACAGATTCTCAACTGAATGATACTGGACTATTAACGATGTAGCTGTTTTCTCACCGACTGATGGCACACCGGGTATATTATCTGCCGTATCGCCCATAAGTGCCTTCACATCTATAAATTCTATCGGTGTTACCTGATATTTCTCCTCTACCTGCTTGTCATAATAGTTCTCTACTTCCGTAGTTCCTTTCTTAGTCTTTGGAATACGGATTAAGATTTTATCAGTGGCAAGCTGGAGTAAATCTCTGTCACCCGTAATAACACTTACTGACATATTCTCTTTCTCACCACGTTTTGCTAATGTGCCAAGTACATCATCAGCTTCATAGCCCGGAAGTTCCACAATTCGTATATTCATAGCCTGTAAGACTTCTTTAATAAGAGGCACCTGTTCTCTTAATTCTTCTGGCATTGGTTTTCTTGTACCTTTGTACTCTGCATACATTATATGTCTGAATGTCGGCTGCTTAACATCAAATGCCACTGCAAGATTGGTAGGATTTTCCTCCTCAAGTATCTTAAACATTATATTAAGAAAGCCATAAACGGCATTAGTATGAAGTCCTGCTGAATTAGTTAAATCAGGCACTCCATAAAAGGCTCTGTTTAAAATACTGTGTCCATCTATTAATACTAATTTTTTTTCCACTTTTTCCTCATTTCCGCATCATAAACATTTAATGTTAAATAATGCATTTACAACATAAATTTCATATAATTATTCAGATATCAAAAGACTTCTGATACCATAATCATATAATATAAACTTTACAATTTTTACAATTAATATTTTATAAATAACTTTATATAAGCTTTATTATCTGTATTATACTAACTGCCAATGCACAAATTTCTGCCAAGGCAACAATAACATTTTTGTATACATTTCTTTTAAATATGAAATCTGCCCTGTTCTCATATTCTGACAGACGATTTTCTAATTCTCCACGTATGTCAAATGATTTGCCTGAATCATTTTCGATTCTCTCAAGACCTACTCTTATCATATAATGTATCTCTAATTCGTCTCTGCAATCATAACATTCTTTCGCATGATTTACAAATTCATCATAATATTCACTTTCTAATGTATCATCTATAAATTTAGGAAGTAACCTGTTAAATTCTTCACATTTCATAGTCATTCTCCGTTCCGGATAATTAATAAAATTATTAATATGCAACACTAATAATATACCAAATTTCTAATGATTTATAAAGGATTAATTTAGTATCTATGCATTATATGGAATTTCAAAATAATCTAATAATAATTTATAATTATCCTGTGCCGAGAGGCAGGTGTTTTCATTTTCACATCTATTTTCATATAATATTATAGCACTTTAGTTTATATATCTAAACATAGTTATGATATATCTTTAATTTTCTAAACTTTTTCATTTATTTCTTTACAAAAATAAATAGCACCTAACAGTTTTCATAATATTAACCTGTCTATGCCAGATTATTTATCATTAATTCTGTTAGATGCTATAACAATATTATATATTTAATTTAATTATAATGATTTCTTTTTAACAATTTGTACTTCATATCCTAATGCATTTATAATATTTGAAAATAAATACATTGAAGCATTATGTGTTTTTTGTTCAAATCGTGATATTGTCTGTTGAGAATTACCCGTCATTCTCGCCAATTCAGACTGTGAAATATTCTCGTTTTTTCGAATTTCTATAATTCTATCTATGAGTTCCTTATCATTTTCTGCTACATAAAAGGTTGGTGCTGCCATATTCTCTCTTTCTGTTAATGGCATTTTACCTTTTTCTATTTCAATTGCTTCTAATAAACCTTGCATTGTATCTTCAAACATTTTACTCATAGCTATTCCTCCTTCAAAATTTTTATTGCTGCCTTAAAAGCTTTCTTTTCATCTGTCAAACCTAATTCGTGCCATTTTCGAGTAAACATTGGTACTTCTATAAAACTTCTATTCATATGTATGTTCTCCTTTTATTAATTATTTATTTTATTTTCTACATAATACAACAAATTTGTTGTATTGTCAAGTTTTTATATAAAAATAATCCTATCACGATTTAAACCTTATTAATTCCATATAAACCTGAATATATTTACAACTTTCTACAAAAAATAATCTATAGCCTAATATTTTATAATTTTAAAATTTTAAAATACCGTAAAATATTTAAAATTCATTGACAAGTTTTGGTTAAAATGATAAAATATTTTCTGCATTAATTGCAAAGCAGGTGTGGCGGAATGGCAGACGCATCAGACTCAAAATCTGACGGTGGCAACATCGTGCGGGTTCAAGTCCCGCCACCTGCACTAACTTTAAAAGGTATATAGATTAGCTTCTATATACCTTTTTTCATATCATTCTTATTTTATTTCCAACAAATTAATATGTTTGACATAAACATATTTTGTCCTATAGCTCTCAATTCATCATATAGGTTCTTTTAGCATATTGACTATTTCATTATTATGTAGAAAATTTCGTCATATTTCCTATACAATAATAAAATAATATACGCCCTAAAGTACCTCCCACTCTCCATTTCTACTGAAATTACTTGCCATATTTTCAGCTTCATTTACAATTTCTTTATCAAAACCTATTATATTAAGAAGCTTAATTGCATTTCTTGATGTTGCCCTGCCACTTAACAATCTGTAACTGAATAAAACATCATCATCTTTAACATCTTCCGTAAAATGATAATTAGAATAAATATTCTCTAATATATTTGTAAGTTCTATATCATGTGTTGCCGCAAAACAAAGTGCATTCTTATCAGCAAGTGATTTAAGTATATGCGAAGATGCAGCTATTCTCTCTATAGTATTAGTTCCTCTTAATACCTCGTCCACAAAACAAAGAGTTGGTATCTCATCATTAATACTATCTAAAATTCTTTTAATTGATTTAATCTCGACCATATAATAACTTTCATTATTAGTTAAATCATCACGTAAAGACATAGACGTATATAATTTATAGAAACAGGTCTTGTAACTTTTAGCTGTACAAGTATAAATAGTCTGGGCTAAAATGCTGTTAATTGCTATAGTTTTTAAGAAAGTTGACTTACCAGAAGCGTTAGAACCTGTAATAAGAACGCTTCTGCTTTCATTAATAGTATTAGCTACCGGATTAGCTATCATTGGGTGATAAATTTCATCTGTATCAACAATCAATTCCTTTGTAAATTCCGGCTTGCAGGTATATATAAGCATCTTTCTAAATGATGCAATGGCAATTCCCGCTTCTAATTTACCAAATGTCGTAAAAAGCTCCTCGACTGTTCCGAGATTACTCTGTGTTGCCCCAAGAACTGCGTTGAATTTAATAATATCTGCGTGGAATAACATTCTTATATATTCCATAATAATCTCACCAAGAGAACCACTGTTTCCATTCATTGATATCCAGAATATTCCCTTGCTGATACTCTTTAACTTATCTAAATCACTTTTAACTGTATCAATATACGATGAAATACCCTCTATATCCAGCTTAATAAGAGCATTCCCGCAATTTATCATATCCATCAGATATTTCAGGCAGGTGAAATATGACTCAATTTCAGCTTTTTCCTTATAGTATGTTCCGATATTTACAAAGACCATAACTATAAGCATTACCATTCCTGCAATCGGATTTACAAACAACATTACAAGTGAAACTGCAAGCAGAATATCCATAATAATATGTTTGAGATTACTTCTTTTGCCAAGACCTAAGAATCTGTCGATAAATTCCGTTAATGAAATTGACTTTGTTCGTCCAAGACGTGCAAATACCTCCTGAATTCTGAAAGTCTCCTCTTCATTTTCCTGAAAATATGTTGCTAACTTATCTCTTTCTTTCAATACCTCTTCATCAAATTCAGGTGTTCTTAATATTTTATACAAATATTCCTCACCAGCTGAAGAATAAGTATTATTTAACAGCATAAAAATACTATCCATATCTAAATCATTCCAGGTTATATCATCGATAGAAAATGTATTTTCGGCATTTTTCTTATAATAAGCTGCTATTTTATCAAATTCTGCTGCTTCATATTCCCTGTCAGGAGGTGTACCAAAACCCTCTTTTATCTTTTTTCTCAGTTTTTCTAATTCACGTTTTCTAAATTGTATTGAATTATATAGAAAGATTGCAAATACTACCACTATAATTGCAATATAATATTTAACCATATATTCTAAATGCCCTCCTGTTTTCATAATAATTATGTTGCATAGTATAACACATTATTTTTATGCTAACAAGTTTCGCATACTAAATTATATTTACACTAATAATTTTCACATACTAAATTATACTTACACTAACAAGATTCACGACAAAAACCGCATATTAAAAAGGCCATATAATAATCAGTTAAATACCTGAATATTATATGACCTTTATTTAATTACATAAAATATCAATACTATTTTAAATAATTATTTATATTTAGAATGTTATAAAGAATTTTGCAATAAATAACACTGCAAGTACATATGTTAAGACAGAAACTTCTTTTCCTCTGCCTGTGAATAATTTGATTAATGAATATGAAATTAATCCGATTCCAATACCATTACCAACACTACCTGTTATAGTCATAAACATTAATAATAATGCTACGGGTGCTGCTGATGCCATATCAGAATAATCAACTTCTTTTAATGAACTAACCATAAGGAAGCCAACATATACTAAAGCTGCTGATGTAGCTGGTCCCGGGATAATACCTGCTATTGGTGCAATAAACATACATGCAAGGAATAATAATCCTGTAACAAGCGATGTAAGACCTGTACGTCCACCTGCTTCAACACCTGAAGCTGATTCAATAAATGTTGTAACTGTTGATGTACCTGTACATGCACCTACACATGTTGCTAATGAGTCTGAAAGCATTGCTTTATTCATACCAGGCATATTTCCTGATTCATCAAGCATATTAGCTTTCTTAGCTGTTCCATATAATGTTCCGATTGTATCGAACATATCTACCATACAGAATGTAATAATCGTCATAACAGCTGAGAATACACCGATTTCAAATAATCCGCTAAAGTCAAATTTGAATAATGTATAATGTGCCATATCTTTGAATGGTGGTAACCATGTTCTGTCTTTAAGAGCATCAAATGGGTTAACATCTAAGAATACAAATTCTCCTATCCAATAGATAATTGTGCTTGCAATCATACCAAGTAAGATTGAAGCTTTAATCTTCTTATGACTAAGAGCTGCTATAATAACTATACCTGCAAATGCTGCAATAACACCGATAACCATTAATTTATATGCTTCTTTTCCCATTGCTTCCTTAGTAGCACTAGGTCCGGCATTGAAGAAGTTATCTAACATTGTATAACGGTTTCCATCTGCTCCCTCAATGCTCCAGTTAGTTGTAAGACCAATATGAATAAGCATCATACCGATACCTGCCGGAATACCAAGTCTTACTGCAAGTGGAATAGCATCTACTATTTTCTCTCTTACTTTAAGTAATGTTAAGACAGTAAATAAGATACCTGAAACAAGAATAATTGATAATGCAGCGCCAAAACCTTTTTCATAAGATGTATAACCTGCTGCCGAACAAATCGCAACTACTACTGATGCAAAATATGAGTTAAGTCCCATACCAGGTGCTAATGCAAATGGCTTATTGGCAAGTAATGCCATAATTAATGTACCCACTGCTGATGATAATACAGTTGCAAGGAATACTGCATTCCATAAACCGCCTGTACCATCTGTCAGACACCCTGCACCACCAGCACCCCAATTTGTTAATAAATTAGGATTAAGGGCAATGATATAAGCCATTGTCATAAAAGTAGTAATACCTGCTAATACTTCAACTTTAACAGTTGTATTATTAGCCTTTAGTTTGAAAAATCTTTCTAACATTCAAACTTCCTCCTTTTAAAATTGTAAAACCGCTTCCTTAAAAAGCGGTCTACAATGAGTATACTATGAAGTTTTTACATTTGCAAGAAAAAGTGAATTTTATGTGAAAAAAATGTTAATTTTCTATATACCTATACTCTATATTTATATATCAAATAATTATGCATATAACCCCACCATTGCTTTCATTTGTAATCTTTTCTAATGTATCTTTTAGTTTATTCTGGGTTTCATCTGAAAGCTTCTCTAATTTATTACGAATACCCTCTTCTACAATCTGTTCAATAGATTTGCCGAATATATTAGTTTCAAATATTCCATTTTCATTCTCTTCACCGTTAGATTTTATGTAATCAATAAGATCCTTTGCCTGGTCCTCATTACCGACAATCGGTGCAATTTCCGTAAGCACCTGTGTTTTTATCATATGAATTGATGGTGCTTCTGCCTTTATCTTGATTCCGTATTTACTTCCATTCTTGATTATCTCAGGCTCACCTAAGACAATTTCCTCCTTAGATGGCGTAACGACACCATATCCTCTGAAATTAACATCTGCCATCGCATTTGAAAACTTATCATATTCATTCTTAAGGCTCGAATAATCCTTTAAGGCATTAATAAGATTATATTCATTATCAATCTCCATTCCTGTCAGGTCACTAAGAACCGTATAATAATGTTTATCCTCCATTTCAAGATTAACATCAATATTTCCCGTTGATAAATCTTTCTTATCAATCTTAGAATGTTTAATATATTCTGAAGTTATATCTTGAAGCCTGAATGTATCTTTTACACTTCTCATATTAGAGATAAATTCTTTTACAGTATCAATTATACTTTTCTTAAAATAATGTTCATCATCTAACATTTCCACCCACTTAGGAATTCTGAAACTTATTGTTGAAATAGGAAATTCATACAGAACTGTTTCTAATATTTTATTTATCTCATCTTTCTTTAGCTGTGCACAGTTTATAGGAATTACCGATACCTGATTTCTTGAAGCTATATCCTCTGCAAGACTAATTGTCTCCTTAGCATATGGTTTTTCTGAATTAAGCAGGACCACAAAAGGCTTTCCTAAACTTTTAAGCTGGTTAATCGTTCTTTCCTCAGGCTCTACATAATTCTCTCTTGGAATATCACCAATCGAACCATCTGTCGTAATTACGATACCTATTGTAGAGTGTTCGTTAATTACTTTCTTAGTTCCAATCTCCGCTGCCTTTGTAAATGGTATATCATAGTCGAACCAAGGTGTTTTAACCATTCTCTCCACATTGTTCTCAATATGGCCTGTTGCACCCTTTGTCATATATCCTACACAGTCAATCAGCCTTATTTTCACTGTCATTTCAGGAGATATCTCGATTTTGGCAGCTTCTTTAGGAATGAATTTAGGCTCTGTAGTCATTATGGTCGTTCCCGTTGCACTCTGTGGGAGTTCATCTTTGGTTCTTTCCCTGATATTTTCATCTTTAATCTCCGGAATAACCATCAGGTCCATAAATCTTTTAATAAATGTTGATTTTCCGGTTCTTACAGGTCCGACTACTGCAAGATAGATTTCTCCATTCGTTCTCTTATTAATATCTTTATATACATCATATACATTCGATTTCTCCATAGAAATACCCCCTTGCTATGCTTATACAATATATGCAAGGGGGTATTGATTTATGTTTAATTTTCATTTCAGGATATAAAAAGTCCCTTTTGACACTCTGATTATATCAGTACATTTCTTCTATATTTATATCTATTTATGCATAGAGAAACTGTCCATATCATAGTTCTTCAAATTATCGTGAACATTACGTTCATCTGCCTGACTAATAAGTTTATCTCTTGATCTCTTTGACTTAAGCACATCTGCATGTCTGCTAGGACCACCTACGCAGCCGCCCTCACAGGCCATTCCCTCTATGAAGTCTGCCGGAAGTCTACCTGCTTTAAGTAATAATAAAGCTTTCTTACATTCTGCAGTTCCATCACATTTCATAACATTTATATCTGCATTTTCGCCTGTCTCTTTCAGACATTCCATTACAGCATTGGCAACGCCGCCGCCATTGCCGAATCTCTTACCGAATACACTTGCTTCCTGCAATGTATTCTCTTCAGGCATAAGTGTCACATCTTTAGCTCTTAACATCGCTCTTATCTCACCAAATGTAAGAACATAATCTGCATTATTCTCAAGGCTTTCATCTGCGGCTTCGCTCTTCTTAGCCACACATGGTCCTATGAATACAGTAACTACATCAGGGTCCTGTGCCTTTAACATTCTTGAAACCGCACACATAGGTGATACTGTAGTAGAAACATTCTCTAATAATGTTGGAAAATGCTGTTTGATAAGATTAACAAATGCAGGACAGCATGAAGTTGTCATCTTCTTGCCCTCTTTAAATGCTGCTGCCCACTCTTCTGCCTCTGAAGCCGCAGTCATATCTGCACCCAAACCAACTTCTACCATATCAGCAAAGCCTATCTTCATAAGTGCTGTTCTCCAGCTTGCCATCGTAATATCATCGCCAAACTGTCCTTCAGTAGAAGGCGCTATCATAGCAACAACTCTCTTGCCTGCTCTTATATCATTTATAATATCTACTATAAATGATTTAGAACTGATTGCACCGAATGGACAACTGTGAATACATTTACCACATTGGATACATTTTGTCTCATCTATTTCACACAGACCATTCTCGTCCATAGTTATCGCATCAACAGGACAACTTCTCTTACATGGTCTCATAAGATCTGCAATCGCATTATATGGACATGCCTTTGAACATTGTCCACACTCCTTACATTTAGATGGATCTATATATGCTCTGTCCCTTGTCATTGATATTGCGCCAAAATGACAGGACTGTTGACAGGCCTTAGCCATACATTTCTGACAGTTATCCGTTACAACATATCTTGAAATCGGACAGCCCTCACATGCAGAATTAATAACCTGTACAATATTCTTACTGTGCTTCTCGCCTGGACATTTGCCCTCAGCAAGTCTTATTCTCTGTCTGATTACTTCTCTTTCCTTATAGATACAACATCTGAAATGTGCCTGTGGTCCCGGAATTAATTTATATGGAAGCTCCTCTTTCATATCATCAAGTTCACCGGCATATGCAAGTTTCGCAACCTCATAAAGCAAATCATGCTTAATTTTTAAAATAGTAGCATCATTAGATACCATATTAGAACTCCTTTCTAATACCATAGCTCATAGTTTGTTAAATTAATAACTATCTCCTATTCTAACACGTATTAATAAATTTTCCTACTATAATATGACCTTTTTTATTATTTTTTTTATATTTTTCTGTATAATACAAAAGTGCCACCCATCGGTGACACTTTCATATATATGTTATTATACCATATCTGTTAATACATCATATGACTTTTTGCTTATTTTCCGTCTCTTCCTTATGTCTAATACTCGTCATTTCAAAAATCTCAGATAAACTTATTACTATTCTTTTGTAATCCCAATATACTGAATAGCCATCAGTTTCAACTTCGTCAAATAATTTCACATCTTTTAAATCGTGAAATCTGACAGTTTCAACCTTATCTGACAGATTGAGATATATAACATTTCCGCTGTCTAATTCAATTAACAGACGATATCCATACTTTGCTTCAACATCTCTAATCTTAGCCATAAAAATCCCTCCTATAATTTTGTATCATAATAATAAAATATTTTTCCAATAATAACCACCCACTTTTAGAGGTATTTTTTAGTAAAAATATACAAAATTAGTCAAAGAAATTCTTAAGCTCTGACCTTGATTTAATCTGAAGCTTACTGAAAATCGTCTTAAGGTTACTCTTTACTGTACCAACTGCGATATAAAGCTGGTCGGCAATCTCCTTATTAGATAACCTGTCAGCCGCAAGTTTGGCAATCTGAAGCTCTCTGTTCGTAAGTCCATAGTCCATATCTTCTCTGTATGAATTCTGGACACTTTTGAACTTTCTGTCATATTTACGGTGACAGGCGATAACATCATTCATAAAATCTATTCTGTCCTGATGTTTTGCATCAGCTTCATATATATCTTCTATCAGAGAATAATTCTCCACAAAAGGAATTATAAACTTATCATTCTTAGCTATATCAACTGCTTCATTTAAGAACTTGACTGCTTTTACTTTATTGCCTAACTTATAATTAGCATGTGCAATAAATATGTATAAATAGATTTCAAAGAGTATATTATTATATACCTTTGTAGAACCTAACATCTGTCCGCTTATTCCTAAGAATTTAGAATATTCATTATTAGAAATCAAGTATCTTGCATAGATAATATTAGCCATTACAAGTGGTAAAATCGGACATCTTACCTCTATACTCTTCTCATCTTTCAGCCAGTTAGGTATTGAACTTGGCTTTCCGATAAGCATATACATATATCCCTCGCACAAATCAGCCATAAATGATTTATCATTTTCTCCGGTATTCTCAATCTTCTTTCTGATACTTTGGAAATTATATTTAATATTATCATAATCACCCTGAAAGCCTGATATCCTTACCATCAGAAACATCGTACATATGTATACATTTACCTGTCCTCTTGTCTCTGCCATATATAACGCCTTCTGGCATAACAGTTCAGCATCCTGGAAATTGCCCTGATTGAACAGTATTTCAGCTCTCATTACTGCCTCTAAGCCTTTGCTGTTACCCGCCGTAAGCTTGTAATAATAAATCATTGTTTTTTCGAAATTTTCTAACTCTTTTACGGCTTCGCCACTCTTACTGTGAAAACAGCCAAGTACCGATGGGTTCTTGAAAATGATACTTATCTTATCTGAATATATTGATGATGGCGACTGCATATATTCATATGATTTCACATACATATCATACATTTTATTAAGGTCATTATATTTACCAAAAGAATTGATAAACATAACTTCGCCATGTAAAATGTCTTTCTCACGCTGTCTTAAATACTTAGAATTATCTATCATCTCAGTAATTATTTCACATTCCTTATTAAAGAAATCTTTCTCATTGTATATAAATAATACAAATGCGAAGATAATACTTCTTCTTAGATTCTGCTCCTTAGTCTCTAATGACACACCTGATACTATCTGAAGAAACATATTCTTATTATCTTTAGTAAGGTGTGGAACAATATCATCTAATGAAATACTCATATAATAAATGTCATCATATTTTCTTATCTTATAATAATATTCAAGAGCCTGATAGTAATTCTCATTCTCTTCATACCATTTAGCAGCTTTCTCATAAACACGTTTCTTAACTATTATATCTAATTTATCAAATTCTGACTTAAGATAATATCTTAAAATCGAATGTGTAAAATATTTTCTATCCTTAGAATCATATCTTATAAATGAATTAGATTTTAATAATTTCTTGATTTCATCAGCGGTTAATTCATCTCCACCGATAAATAACGCCTGTTTAAGTGAAAAACTGTCATAAATTGATATTGAAATCAGAAAATCCTGTTCTTCTATGGATATCTTATCCCAGATAGCCTTACACACAAGCTTATCTATTCCTGCATCAGGTTCAAATTCATTATTAGACAGATAATGTAACATCTGAAGATAAATTGCACTAATCCAGCCCTCTGTATATCTGAACAGATAATCCACTTCACTGTCATCTAATTTAATTCCACATTCCCTGAAATACATTTTGATTTCTTCGTGGTTGAATTCTAAATCACTCTTACCGATATAATTAATTCTGTTATTGAAAATCAAATCTATCATCGGTGCTGATTTAACAGTCTGTGTAAGAACAACAAATCTCACCGAATCCTCAAATACATCTAATAATTTAAGAATCGTTTTTCCGATTATCGTATTAGAGATATACTGGAAATTATCAAATACAACTATATATTTCTCTGATAAATCAAGTTCAGATAATATACCGGCTATTTTATTAGACATCTCTAAGTCTTCCGGACAACCGACAGCCCTTAACTTTCCTGCTATAACGCTGTCAATATTATGTATATGATTACATATTTCCTCAAAGAAATATTCCCTGTCATCATTCTCAATAGTCATCCATAACACAGGTTCATCTACATTATTCAGAAAATTTCTGACAGAAGTAGTTTTACCAAAACCTGTTGGTGCTTCTACAACTGTAAGATTGCTCTCGCAAATCGACTCTAGTTTCTCTGTCAGCCGGTCTGAAAAATAAAATTTATTTGGATTGTATCTCTTTACAACAGCCATACACCCTCCAATTCCTGTAGTTTACCAATCTAAATCTACATTTTCATTCGTTTTATCTCTCACCATTAACTCATTAACTGCATCTCTTGCATTTTTCCCCTCGAATAAAACCATATTTACAGTATCTATTATAGGCATCTTAACATTATATTTCTCTGCCAATTTCTTAGCTGATTTAGCGGCATATACGCCCTCGACAACCATATTGACTTCTTTGATTGCCTCTGACATTGAATATCCCTGGCCGATAAGTATTCCGGCTCTTCTGTTTCTGCTGTGCATACTTCCACAGGTCACAATAAGGTCACCAATTCCCGACAGACCATAAAGTGTAAGTGGTTTTGCACCCATTGCCACACCAAGTCGTGCGATTTCCGCAATACCTCTTGTAAGAAGTGCTGCCTGTGTATTATCACCATATCCTAAACCGTCAACAATTCCTGCTGCCAAAGCTATAACATTCTTTAATGCACCGCCTAATTCAATTCCTAACACATCAGGACTTGTATATACTCTGAATACAGGTGAAGAGAACACATTTTGAAGAAGTTCTGCCGTTTTCTTTGTATCTGCACCTACAACACAGGTAGTAGGTATGCCTCTTCCTACTTCTTCAGCATGGCTTGGTCCTGATAGAACCGCTACATCTGCATTAGGTACTTCCTGTTTAATTATATCAGTAAGTGTCATAAGAGTCTCTTCTTCAATACCCTTTGCGACATTTACTATAATCTGTCCATCTTTAATTAAGCCTTTTAATCTTGCTGATGTTCTTCTTACAAATGATGATGCAACTGCCATAACAATTATATCTTCATCATCTGTAGCTTCATTCAAATCATTTGTAATCTTGATATTCTCATCAATTACAATACCAGGGAGACTTATTGTATTCTCTCTTTTCTCTTTTAACATTTCTACTTCTCTGTCAACTGCTGACCAGATAGTAACCTGATGACCTTTGTTGTTAAGTAATACGGCGATGCCGATACCCCAGCCGCCTGCTCCTAATACAGATACTTTTGCCATAATTTTACCTCATTTCTGTGCCCTTATGTAATGCACGCATATTTCTGTTATTACAGATATTGCAAATTCCTGTCCGAATAATTTATTGCAAATCTTTCTTCTATTACAAATCTTTCGTTTATTATAAATCTTTCTTCTGTCCAATCTTTCTTTCATTACCGGCAATCAATCTCTGAATGTTAGCTCTATGTTTAATAAATGCCAATGCTGATATTACAAATACAAGTATATATACTTCTATTCTTTCATTTCCCATAAAATGCATATTATTTCTGAAGCCAATAATCTTAAGTTCATTGAAAACAATAAATTCAATAAAGAAGCCTGCCATCATTGTAAGCGAACCTACTGATACATATTTAGTAAGAACAGTTACAATAACAAATGTAAATAATGCAATAAGTGTAAGCTTCATATCTCCTAAACCAAGGATAACGCCTGATGATGCCGCAATTCCCTTTCCACCTTTAAATCCCATATAGAATGGAAAATTATGTCCTAATACAACACCAAGTCCGCCGTAAATCTTTAACATAAACAGATAATCCGAAGGCTGTGATTTAAACAGGAAATATATAACTAAACTTGCTGCAACGGCTTTTAAACAATCGCCTAAATATGTAATTATTCCGGCTTTTTTGCCAAGCACACGCATCGCATTAGTTGTTCCTGCATTACCACTTCCGTAATCTCTTATGTCAACATGATTTAACTTACCATAAATATATCCTGTCTGGAATAATCCAAATATATATCCTATTACAATACAAATAATACGTTCCATAATTAATCCTCTTTGTCTTTACGTTCTCTTATAATAAATTTTAAGGCTGTTCCCTTAAACCCGAATGCTTCACGCACTTTATTCTCAATATATCTTGTATATGAGAAATGCATAAGCTCTTTATCATTAACAAAGATAACAAATGTCGGTGGTTTAACTGCAACCTGTGTCATATAATAGAGTTTTAATCTCTTACCTTTATCAGATGGTGGCTGCTGTAATGCAACTGCCTCTGCCATAATCTCATTAAGTACACCTGTGGCAATTCTTAAATTCTGATTCTGGATAACCATATCAATCAGATCAAATAATTTATTAAGTCTCTGGCCTGTCTGTGCTGAAATAAATATCATTTCCGCATAAGGCATATATGCAAGAACTTCTCTTATCTTATTTGTATGTTCATATATTGTTTTATCATTTTTCTCAATTGCGTCCCATTTATTAACCGCAATTATTACACCCTTACCACGCTCATGTGCAATTCCAGCAATCTTTGCATCCTGTTCGGTTACACCCTCAGTTGCATCAATTACTACTACAACCACATCAGCTCTGTCTACAGCGGTAACAGTTCTTATAATACTGTATCTTTCTAATTCCTCTTTGATTTTAGATTTTCTTCTAAGTCCCGCAGTATCAATAAATACATATTCTTTGCCATTTCTCTTAATCTCTGTGTCTACTGCATCTCTTGTAGTTCCTGCGATATTAGAGACGATAACTCTGTCTTCACCGAGTAATTTATTGATAATAGAAGATTTACCAACATTTGGCTTACCAACTATTGCCACTCTAGGTCTGTCGTCTTCCTCGTCCTCAGTGTCATCATCATTAAAATGCTTGCACACTTCTTCTAACATATCACCGATTCCAAGTCTTGAAGCTGCTGAAACCGGAATCGGATCACCGATTCCAAGATTATAGAATTCATACACATCAGGCATAAATTTCTCAAAGCTGTCCACCTTATTAACTACGAGGACTACAGGCTTCTTGCTTCTTCTTAACATATCAGCTACTTTAGCATCAGAATCTACAAGTCCCTGTCTTACATCTGTAATAAATACAATAACATCTGCTGTATTTATCGCAATTTCAGCCTGTTCTCTCATCTGTGAAAGTATTACATCATTAGAGTCCGGTTCAATACCACCGGTATCAATAAGTGTAAATGTTTTATCTAACCAGGTTACATCTGCATAGATTCTGTCTCTTGTAACACCCGGTGTATCTTTAACAATCGATATCATTTCACCTGCTAATGCATTGAACAATGTGGACTTACCGACATTTGGTCTGCCTACGATTGCTACTACTTGTTTACTCATCTATATATTCTCCTTTTCTATAAGTCTTAATCATTATCGTATGCTTTAATATATACGAAATTACCATTATCTTTATTCTGTCCATCACCATTTAAAATGGCATTAACAAAACCCTCTCCATCAGATTTCGTTATAACTATAGGAACTCCTAACTTATCGCTGACCTCCTGTAATGTATAGTCATCTAGAAATACATCTTCACCACTTCTTAATATGTTATTAGGAAGCAGTAACCTGTCGCCAAGTTCTTTATCCTTAAGCTGGTCAATTAAATCAGTTCCCGTAATCAGACCTGATACTGTAATCTTTTCTCCAAAAAAGTTATTTATTATTTTATAACAATTTACTCTGACATTTTTAATCTTTTTCTCAATTAATTTTGCCATCTTGTTAATCATATCATAGGCTAGGACTCCTGTTGCTAAGGAAACCACTAATTCTTTCTCTATTTCAACAGGTTCAAGACTTTCGTAATACTCCATAAATTCATTCCACAGAAGTCTCATCATTCCAACGCCATTTTCAAGCTGTATATATCCGTCATATCTTTCTTCTTCCGGAAAATCTCTTTCAGCTAATATATACCATTCATCACTTGCCTGAATGAAATGAAGCCCATATTTCTCATAGAATATTTTCTGATAACTTTCTATCATATCAATAACTTCACAGGCATCTTCTTTATTAAAACTTTCTAATGGATATAAACCATCTCTGTATTTCGTAAGTCCCGCCGGAACAACTGATGCACTTCTCATTATAGGAAGATAGCTTCCTAAATCTTCAATTGTTCTCTTAAGTTCATCTTTATCATTAACACCTTTACACAGAACAACCTGTCCATTCATTTCAATTCCTGCTTCATATAAAATTCTAATCTTATCTAAAGCATCTCCCGCAAAACGATTACTAAGCATTTTGCATCTCAACTCTTTATTAGTTGTATGAACCGAAATATTTATAGGTCCTAAATGATATCTGATAATTCTATCAATGTCTTTCATACTCATATTAGTGAGTGTGACATAATTACCCTGTAGAAAAGAAAGTCTCGAATCATCATCTTTAAAATATAATGTTTCTCTCATTCCTTTAGGCATCTGGTCGATAAAACAGAACATACACTTATTCTGACAACTTCTGTAATTGTCCATAAGACCATTCTCGAATACTATGCCCAAATCTTCATCAGGATCTTTATCTATCTCTAAGAGCCATTCCTCACCATCAGTTTTTCTTACTAAAACCTCGATATATTCATCTTCAACAAAATACTGATAATCAAATATATCTTCAATGTCATTATCATTAATCTTTAAAATGACATCTCCCGGCTCTAAATCGAACTCTTCGGCTATCGAACCGTCCTTAATTTCTTTTATAATATGCTCATTTTTTTTCATTAATAAATCTTCCTGCTTTCTAAATGCATACTCTTTTAGTTTATCAGTAATCTAAATATTTGTAAAGTTCTATTATCCTATAAACCCTATAATACTGTTTAATACTATTTTAATGTTATTATATAAAACCTGATAATCTTGTCTGGGTATTATTTTATCACCATAAATGCAGCAAGATTTCCTCTTTGTCCATTAAGTCCACGATGCGAGAACAAAACATCTTTATTACAACAGGTGCATATTCTCCTGTTCTCGATATGACTTTCTGATATTCCTGCCTCTTTAAGAATCAGTTCATTGACTTTCCACAAATCTAACTGATATTTACCATTATGTTTATCATCAAGAAATTGTTCCACATCTTCTTTAGAAAAATTCTTCTTAAATTCAATTGCTACGTCTTCACTGACTTCATAACATTTACGGCAGATAGACGGACCTATTGCACATATTATGTCTTTTCTGTCGCAGCCATATTCACTTACCATTTTATCAACTGTAACTTTTCCCATTTTATTTACGGTACCTTTCCAGCCTGAATGTGAAAGTGCAATTACTTTCTTAACCGTATCCACAAAATAAAGCGGCACACAGTCAGCATAGTATGTAAATAACACTATGCCAGGTTCATTAGTCATAAGTCCGTCAACGTCTTCATAATCACGTTCTTTTATGATGCCTTTACCCTTATCTTCCTTACTGACAATTCTTATATTCGTAGTATGTGTCTGGTGCGAAGCCACAAAATCATCTATATCATAGCCTATTTTTCTACCGACAATTCTGTAATTTTCTAAAACATCTTCCTTTTCATCGCCTCTTGCAAATGAAAGATTAAGTGTCGAATAAATTCCTTTACTTACACCACCTAATCTTGTAGTAAAACCATGCTCTATAAATGGAATTTTCTCAAAACTTTCGAATCTGATTAATGGTAAATCACTATTATCTTCATTAAATTTTTGTTTTAAATTATCTAAATACTTATTCAAGTCTATATTCCTCCAAATGCATTTTTAATCAGTACAATATTGTCATCTTCTATTCCGACAATATCAAATCTTATGTATGTATTTTCCGGTATGTCATTTTCTAACATATAATATGTCGCAGTTTTCATTATTGTATTCTGCTTCTGTCTGTTAACAGCTTCAAATGGTGTTCCGAATTTTCCACTATGTCTAAATTTCACCTCTATAAATACAAGGTCACACTTATCCATTGCAATGATATCTATTTCACCATAATGACATCTGTAATTATATTCAATAATTTCATATCCAAGGCCCTTAATATATTCGCCTGCGGTTTTCTCATATTCTTCACCAAGTGTTCTTTTATTTATTTTATTATAATTAATCTTATTATTTTTAGATTTACTATTCCTTGGCTTATTATTCTTTGGTTTGTTATTGTTTACTTTATTATTTTCATTTATAATGTTATTACTTATTCTACTATACTCATCCTTATATTTCATTTATACATACTCCTCTTATGATATCTTCTTGCGTATTCTGTCCATTTTATCAACGAATACTAATATTTCAGCCACTACCCCATATAATTCAGGAGGAATCATGTCACCAATCTCTAACTTAGAAAGTGTTCCTGCTAATTTCTCATCCTCATACACAGGCACATCTGATTCTTTCGCCTTATCTAAAATCTTCTCAGCAAGTATTCCTTTACCTGTTGCGATTACTTTTGGTGCTTCATCTCCACGATTATATTGAAGTGCTACCGCTGTTTTCTTCTTAGCTTTCTCTTTATCTTCCATATAAATAATTCCTTTTTAAGTCTGTGTTTTGAATATTTTATAAACTTCTTTAACTCCATAGATTACGTGCGTATATCGAATATATATCTCTTTATTGATACAGCATTTTCATTATTAGCAGTTATAGGTAATATCGCATTGAATTCCTGTGATTTCTTCTCACTTAATTCAGTACTTATCGTAACATTATAACCCATTTTCTCTAATCTTTCTGCTAATTCTCCCAGATTATCTTCTATGAGATTTCTAGAAATCTCATCATCTAATGTGAATTTAGTCGTTACACTGTTCTTCTTCATCGATATATTTATGTCTGTTGCACCTAAATAATCTAATTGCAAATGCAAAAATGCCGTCAGCGCATCATCATTAATTTTCTTATTCTTTCTCCTGTTATATACATACAAGTCTCCGTTCTTCTGTCCCTCTAAGAATTTAACCGGAACCTGGACATATGCTTCTATGTTATTTAATTCATTCATAAAATTCATATTCTTACTAAGTTTGTCGCCCGCAAGTGACAGATTTTCGCTCTTAACATTCTCTGGCATATTCTTAATCATTTCAGTAAGCTTATTTAATTTATCATATATTTTATCTACTTCATTCTTAACATTCTCTTTATCTTCACTTAATTTAACAGGATTAAGGTACAACTTATCCATAAGTAGTTTCGTGATTTTCTCTTTAAATGCAGGTGACTTTATCACATTATTAAATGCCTCCTTTGGCATATTTTCGCCAATATTTTTAAGTACTTTAGATAATTCCTTAAAAGTATCTGGACTGTCTACCATTTTAAGCAAATCTTTTGTAGTCTCTTTTGAAAATTCCTGTATATTGTCTTTATTATAAATATCGTTTTTATCCGTATTTATATTTTCTAAAATATGCTTATTATCATTATCCGCATCAAATATATTAGATAAATCTTCTAAAATTGTATTGATTTTCGTAAAACTGTCTGAACTAATAATATTGCCCATTAAATTGTCCGGATTAATGTTACTTTCTGTAAAGTTTCCTAAAATAACATTATTCTTCAAATTCCCTGCATTAATGTCACTTTCTGTAAGGTTTCCTAAACTGACATTATTCTCTATAAAGTTTTCTGTACTAATATTACTTTCTAACAGTTTTTCAAATACTTCTAAGATGCCATCTCCTATCTCCATAATATTCTCAGAAATATAATGGCTTGATGTGGTATAGGCATCATACATATCCAGATTTTCTCTATTGATTTCTATTCCATTCTTCGTCATATCAATAAGTTTATCTATTGATTCATTAGCATAAACTGATGATAATTTAATCATATTTATGATTGACTGCTTATCTATTGGTTGTCCGTTCGCTATTAATTCTTTTACTATCGCAATATTTTTGTCATTAATTGTTAATCCTGCGGTAAGAAGTGATTTATTAACAAGTTCTGAAGATACTTCATTATTAGCTATAGGTCTTATAACTAACTGTGTGTCACTATTATCTTTGACTTGAAATAATAATTTATCGCCAATATTAAGTTCTAATGCCTGCTGCATAGTTGCATTAATATGTTCATTTCCTTCTAACAGAATTTCCACATTCTGATTATTAATGTTAATTATTTCACCACGAAAAACATCACCGGCAGCTAAATCTCTCAGATTTATTCCACCAGTGTTATTTGAGGTATTTACAGTCTGTACATTCTGGTTCTGTACACTTCTGTCGACAGCTTCATTTCTGTTAGAACCTGAATTAGAAACTGCACCGGAAACAGATTGAGAATCCGTATAATAATTAGATAGATTTATATTCACTTTAAATCAGCCCCTTTATGAAACTCCGTCTGTGAATTGGGCAAGGACCGTATTTTCTCAAGGCTTCTATATGTTCTTTGGAACCATATCCTTTATTCTTAGCAAAACCATATTCAGGATATAATTCATCATACATTACCATAAGCCTGTCTCTTTCCACTTTCGCAATAATACTTGCTGCCGCAATAGAAATCGACTTTGCATCACCTTTAATAATAGGCACCTGCTTTATATTCACTTCCGGAATATTAACTGCATCGTTTAATAATATATCGGGTTTTACATCTAATTCATTAATAGCTTCACGCATTGCCCTGTATGTAGCCTGAAGAATATTAATATCGTCAATTACCTCAGGACTTGAATATGCTGTTTTGACAGCTATTGACTTTTCCTTAATAATGTCGTAGAGTTCCTCTCTTTTAGCGGCACTTAACTGCTTAGAATCATTTATATATAAAATGTCTACATCTTTAGGCAGAATAACTGCACCTGCACATACAGGTCCCGCAAGTGGTCCTCTTCCTACTTCATCAATCCCACAGATATACTGATATTCACTGTATTTTCTTTCAAATGCCTGCATATTATAGGTTCGTTCTACTTCTTTATTATGTTTATCGATTTCTTTCTGATATCTTTTTATTAAATTAATAACTCCTGCACGCTCATCATCAGAATATTTTGCCATTAAATCAGCATATCCATCTATATTACTGGCTGCAAATTCTTCTTTTATATCAGATATTTTTATTCCTGCCATCTTGTTGTTCCTCTGTCTATATATTCTTTTCTAAACTAATTCTTCCGAGTTTACCATTTCTGAATTCATCAAGAAGAATTCTTGATGCTTTATCAATATCTAATTCATTGCCTTTTAAAAGGAATTTCCTGTTAAATGCAATATCATTTAACATCTGTAATGTATCATCACTCTCAGTTATTCCATATCTCTCATTCAGAATTCCATTATAATTCTCTGTAAGGAATTTCAATAAATCCATTGCTAATTCTGTGGTATTCAGAATCTCATCTTTAATCGAACCGATTAAGGCAAGTCGCATAGCTACTGTCTGGTCCTCGAATTTAGGCCATAAAATACCCGGTGTATCAAGTAATTCAAGTGTACTGCTTAATTTAATCCACTGTTTTCCTTTAGTAACTCCCGGTTTATTACCTGTCTTAGCACAGGCCTTCTTAGCATATGAATTAATGAATGTAGATTTTCCGACATTAGGTATTCCAACTACCATTGCTCTCACCGGGCGGTTAAGTATACCTCTCTTTCTGTCTCTTTCTATCTTCTCTTTACAAGCCTCTTTTACAACATTGTTAATGGCTTTAAGACCATTTCCATTCTTAGAATTAACCATTACCGCAAAATATCCCTGATTCTCAAAATATTCTGCCCATTCTTTAGTTATTCTCTCATCAGCTAAATCGCATTTATTAAGTAATATAAGTCTTGCCTTATTCTTACCTATTCTGTCTATATCAGGGTTTCTGCTGCTCATTGGAACTCTGGCATCTACTAATTCTATTACTAAATCAATAAGTTTTATATCCTCTTCCATCATTCTTTTAGCTTTAGTCATATGACCGGGATACCAGTTAATATTGGTTTTTGTTAAGTTATCCTGTTTATTATTCTTTAATTCCTGTCTTTCTTGTCTTTTCTGATACATATTCTTTGACATTTTTTCACTTCCTTCATATCGTTTTTATTATATTTAACATTTGCAATATATTATAACATATAACAATGAATTATAACATCAATTTTCTAATTCATAACAATCTCATTTCGATTTATATGGTAACAATAAGTTATAATACAAAACGTGTTTATAATTAATCCTGACTTACCATAAAACTATCCTCCCTAACTTATAAACAAGCCGGACAATGCATTATATCACATTATCCGGCTTGGAATAAGCTATAATTTATAAATCATATCTACACTTTGATTGATATTTGAAACTCTTTACATAAAAGTAAGTATATCTGCTACTTCCTTTCTCTTTGGTGCAGCAGGGTCATCAGCAGGATATCCTAAAGCAATCAATGCTGAAACTGATTTATCTTCACCAATTCCAAGAACCTCTTTTACCTTAGCTTCTTCATATATTCCCATAACAACAGTTCCAAGTCCTTTTTCATGAGCAGCGAGGCAGAATACTTCTGCCGACATTCCTGCATCATATGACTGCCAATGGTCTTTCTTAGATGTAGAATAGCTTCCATCTCTTTCATATCCTGCTCTCTTGTTAACCGTAACTTCAACCATTAATACAGGTGCGCCCATTATATTATTCTTATTGCCTGCGTGTCCCATAATACACTCTTCTGCAATCTTAGTCTTAATATCATTATCATAGATTGCTATATATCTTACTGTCTGTGAATTCTTCCAGCTTGGTGCAAATCTTGTAACTTCAATAATCTCTTCAATTAAAGACTTATCAACAGGCTTATCCTCATATTTTCTAATACTTCTTCTTGTCTTAATACATTCAATTGCTTCCATATCAAAAACCTCCAAAAATTGATATCTTTATAATACCATATTTTTCCTAAGTTAACCATATATTAATTACGCATATTTGTATTTCTTAACTAAGCATATTTGTATTTTTATTGTATTTTTTAATTAAGCATATTGATATTTCTTTTTATTCTTAACAAGGAATGTCACACTTACAATCAATGATAATATTTCTGCAAAAACCACTGCAAGCCAGATACCATTTATGCCCCAGATGGCTGGAAGCAGATATATCATTACAACCTGGAATACCAATGTCCTAAGGAAAGAAATTATAGCTGATACCAATCCGTTATTCAATGCAGTAAAGAATGATGAAGCAAATATATTAAAACCACTGATTAAATATGATATTGAAAATAATCTGATTGCTTTTGTTGTTATATTCATCAAATTCATATCATATCCCACGAAAATTGATGCCATCATTCTAGATAAAATTTCAGCTAATCCTGTAATCACAATAGCTGTTACTGCTATTAAAATTATGCTTTTCTTTAATAAATTCTTTAATTCATCAGTATTTTTCGCTCCATAGTGGAAGCCCACTATAGGGGCCGAGCCTAATGCATAACCCATATATATGCCCGAGAAAATAAATCCCGCATACATAATTATTCCATAAGCCACGACTCCATCTGAACCTGCATATTTCATAAGCTGTGCATTAAATAGCATACTAACCAGTGATGTCGATAAATTTGTTAACATTTCTGATGAACCATTCGTAAATGTTTTAACAATCGGTTTTAATTCAAATCTGGTCTTTGTAAATCTCAAAATACTGCTTTTCTTAGTAATAAAATATAATAATGGTATAATTACTCCTACTACCTGACTGATTCCCGTAGCAAGTGCCGCACCAAAGACTCCCATTTCAAATACATAGATAAGCAAAAAGTCTAATGTTACATTGCAAACACCTGATATTATAGAAACAACTAACCCTAATGTTGGCTTTTCTGCAACAATTAAAAAACTTTGAAAGGAATTTTGTAAACAAAATGGTACTAAGAATATAAGCAATGTTCTTCCATAAACCACACAATCATTCAACATTTTCTTATCTGCACCAAGTAACTTCGCCATTGGCTCTATCAGTATAATTCCTATGATTGTGAGTACAATTCCTATTATAATCAGGAGATATATTAACATTGAAAAATATCTGTTTGCCTTTTCTTTATCTCCCTCGCCTATCGTCTTAGATACCAAGGCACTTCCACCTGTTCCCATCATAAAGCCAATCGTCCCTAATATCATTATTGCAGGCATAATTAAATTTACTGCTGCAAATGCCTCAGAACCCACTCGGTTTGAAACAAATATTCCGTCAACCACTCCATAAATAGATGTTAGTATCATCATTATTATAGTTGGCAATGTGAATCTGATTAATTTATTATATGTGAAATGTCCACCTAATCCTATGCTCATTCTTCTATGTTCTCCTTGTAAATCTCTTTATTAACTTCGTTTTTAAAAGATATAACCTGTTTCCTAAAAAATTCCATAACAATATCCATTTCTTTCTCATCTACATTTGCAAAGGAATTTTTTTCAGCTTCCATAACTTTTTCTATCGTATCTTTTGTTATCTCTTTGCCTTTTTCCGTTAATTTTATTTTCTTGAATTTCTTGTTATCATCTAAATATTCCAGACAAATATATCCTTTATTCTTCAAATCTTTAACTGAAGAATTAATTGTCTGCTTATTAAAACACCAATCCTCATATAATTCTTTCTGTGTACAACCGTCCTCATTTTCACACAATGCATATAATATCCAGAAGCCACTGTCTGATAGATTATAATAGTTTGCAATCTGATGATATATGATTTCAAACTCATTCATATATTTAGAAATCATTTCCCACTTTTCTTTTATCCTGTCCGTCATTACTAACCTGCTTTCTTTCGAATATAATAATATAATAAATACTATCTGCTATAATGCATCAATAAACCACTCAAGGCTATAGCATATTTCTTTATGATATTATTTGTACCAAAATATCATTATACAACAGTATGATTTCATACCATTATATTTTCAGTATTATAGTATGAAATCATACTATTGTCAAGTTGTAAAAAAGCTATAAAAAAAGAAGCATTTATTCAATGCTCCTATAATTGTTTCTTCATCCATATATGTGGACAACCCTCATCATCTTCTATGACTCCATATTCCTCATAACCCTGTTGTCCATAAAAAGGTGTTACCCTGCATTGTGCGTGTAGTCTGATTGACGTTCCCCCTTTCTCCTTTACAATCCTCTCAGCTTCTCCTATCATTTTTGCTCCAAGGCTCATTCCCCTATACTCCTTAACAACTGATAATCTGCCTAAAATATACTCATTTTTCACTATATCTTCATATACTCTGCAAGTTGCAACCGGTCTGTTTTCGTCATACATAACTATATGAAATGAAATATTATCTATATCATCAAATTCATTTTTAAACCCCTGTTCTTCCATAAATACCTGTTTTCTAATAATTTTTGCATCATCTGCTAAAAAATCATATATTTTAAACTTCATAATATTCTGATACGATATATTTATTATTAAATATATCCGGATCCTCCTTTCTCTTTTATAAGCCATACTAAATATTTATATAATTTAAGTTGTCTATAATTCATTATAATATTGCTTTTCTGATTTCTTAATTATAATCTAAAATAAGCCGGATATCAACTATCCGACTTATACATCATCTGAATTCAGCATTATTCTTCTTTAAAAACTCTATATTATTTCCATATTTTAAAGCCAGTTCAAAATCATTTTCCATAAAAAGTTCATATTCTTCAGGTGTAATTCTTGATGGTCTTATCCTCTCATAAATTGTCAGATTCCACGTATGTTTACACTTCTTACATCTATATATGAGCCAGACATCAATGCAATTCCCATTTGCATTAATTCTGAATTTTCCTGAATTAATAAATTCACTCTTCTTTTTACAACCGGCACACTTATGATATACTTTTACCTGATTATTTCTCATCAGATAGAATTCCTAAGTTTCTATTTGTTCTTATAATTCTTTGAATACTTTTTATTGATAATGAGTATTCATTTGCAAGTATTCTGGTTGTAATTCCAGATTCATACTTTTTACATATTTCATAATTTCGAATCTTATAATATTGCTTCGTTACAGTCTGGCTTCCCCAGACCTTTTTCTCTAAACATGGAATGTATATATTCGTTCCATTTACATATTGCTGAATAGTTTCTATTAATTCTTTAGGCAGAACATCTTCTGCTCTGACATAGCTCATCTCAATCCTCCTATATATTGTCAGGATTCGTCTGAGCTTAACTATTCACTTTATTTTAAGCCCAGACTACTGAGCTAAGATATGTTTGTTTTTCATCATATTTTCACCGCCTTTAATATTATAATTATATATTACATAATAAATAAATTAATCCATTAATACAACCTTATCATTCTTTATAAATAAATATGTTCCCCTTATAATTAACATCGTCAATCAACATCTTCTCTTAGACAACACCACAGATATTATCAATCCTATAATAAATCCAATAACACATCCAAGAGCACATATTCCCACAAATAACATTACAAAACCTAACATATAATCTGCAGAAATATTTAATCCAATTTCACATAATACATAGATCAACAAACTTATAAATTCACTTATGATAATTTTCTTAGTCATTTTTAAACATATACTAATAACTATGGCAGCTATCAGTCCACCAAACATAAAAATTCCTATATCAGAAGAAAATATCTCATCAACTATATTCAAATACTTCACTAATACCTCCATATCTATCCATTTAACATAATCTCTTATGTTTCTTTATAAAACAATCCTTAACCATTGAAAACAAACAAATTATAAATTCTATACATTTCTATATTTCATTACAACTTTATATCTAAAATAGCCTCTTTTAGTATTTTTTCAGAATCATTTCCTAAAATATCTAGCATTTCCGCCTTAATAAGACTGGTTTCTTTTATTCCAAAATAATCTAATGCTAATGTTTTTATATATCCATATCCAAAACGTTCATCTAAAGGGCCACCCGCTGTTGTAACATAATACAATTTTTTCGCGTTACATAAGCCAACAGGTATGCCATCATTTCCATATTTCGTAACAATACCCGTTACATATATATTTTCTATGTATGTTTTGAGCATTGCCGGAAATGATAAATCCCAGAAAGGCGCTGAAATTACAATTATATCGGCCTTTGCAAATTGCTTTGCATAATCAAAAATATCGTTATCATAATTATTCTTTTCTATTAAAGATGTCCTGTATTCTAATTTTTTCGCATCAAGTGGCGTTATATCTTTCTCATATAATTTTACTTCTTTATACAAACCTAATTTTTCTAACAGACTATTTGCCAGTCTGTTTGTTCTTGATTCCTTTCTTGGACAACAATTTATATACAATATCATCTAGATAAACCTCACTCTCATTCTAATAATAATCACAGAATTATACTAATTATAAACCAACTAACTATACAACTAATTCAATTCTATTTAACAATTTTAATCCTTGCAAACGGCCATGATATGAGCCAGACTTTGCCCTTTATTTCGCTAAGTTTTACATTTCCTACTGTATTAGAACGGCTATCCTCACTACTGTTCCAATTATCACCAATTACAAAATACTCATCATATTCTAGCTTTATTTTCTGGCTTGCAAGACCAGGATTAACAATATCATCCATTTTTTCATTGTATTTTAATTCTTTATCATTTATATAAATTCTTCCATCTTTAATCTGTATTGTTTCTCCCGGAAGACCTACTATTCGTTTTATATATTCAACTTTATCACCATTTTTTTCTTTCTTGGTAAACATAATAACATCATATCTCTCTGGCGAATGCATATCATATGCTAATGTATTAATCATTACCTTATCGCCATTCTTTAATCTGTCATTCATCGAATTACCAATAACTTTCGACTGCTGTCCTAAATAATTCATAAAAAATAATGCCAATACGATTACAACAATCACATCAACAATCCATTTTAATATCCTATCAACAAAAATGTTTTTATCAGGCATTGCATTATAAAATCTCATTCAAATACCCTCCATTCAATGGTAATATTATTTTCGGTATTTCTTTACTAAACAGGGTGTCAAAAGAGAACATTGCACCAACATCATACCATAATCTTTTTTGTCAAAAAAAGGACAAAATACTATAAGTACTTGTCCTTTTCAATCTTTTCATATTAAGAATTATTTAACTAATTCTTTAACCTTAGCTGCCTTACCAACTCTCTGTCTTAAGTAGTTAAGTTTTGCTCTTCTAACTTTACCTAAACGAACAACTTCGATTTTGTCAACGTTTGGTGAGTGTAATGGCCAAGTCTTCTCAACACCAATACCGTTAGAGAATTTTCTAACTGTAAATGTTTCACGAGAGCTTCCACCCTGTCTCTTAATAACTGTTCCTTCGAAAACCTGGATTCTTTCACGGTTTCCTTCTTTAATCTTTGCATATACTTTAACAGTATCGCCTACTTTGAAATCTGCAACTGATTCTTTTAACTGAGCAGCTTCAATATTTTTAATAATTTCGTTCATTGTGTGACCTCCTTAATATTTAGATGTTCTTAATACATATGTAGCAGAGGACCATCCATTCTCACAGCTTTTTTAGATTAACATATATTATATATTATTGCAAGTGTTTTTCACTACTTTTTTTATTTTATTACTCTTTCGCCACGCATATATATAAGCTTACTAATTCATTGCCCTCAAATATAAGAGGTACTTTAAGTGCCTGTGCATCTGAAGTAATATGCATCTGCGTTCCTAACATTACCATAGGTGGTGTTATATCAATACGGATTGACTGTGTCGAAAACAACGTAGCTGTATTACCCATTATCATATTACTAAGTTCACTAAGTGCCGATGTAGACATCTCGTCTAATTCAGTAACAGGCATACCAAACATCATCTTACTGGCAACTGTCTTAGCATTATCTATCGACATTACTAACAGAACCTGTCCTTTCAAATCACCCGTCACACCAACCTGTAGTGCAAAGATATGGTCTGGAAAATCAAGTACCGCCACACTTGGTTTGCCTAGTGCAAGCTTCATCTGTGCCGCGTTTTCAAAAATCATCATTGTTGATTGTAAAAATGGATTTATATGTTTAACGTCCAATCCTGGTTTCAATACGTTCACCTCAATATTTTATCTTTCTTAATTGTTTATTCTTAAGTCTAATTCTAATTCGTGTACTTCACATCAAAATCTGTTATATACAGAAAATGTCGCACCAAAGATGCGACAACTCTGTAAGTATATATTAGCAGCTCGTAGGGGAATCGAACCCCTGTTTTCGCCGTGAGAGGGCGACGTCTTAACCGCTTGACCAACGAGCCTTACGAAACCGTACTTTGGTATTATATAGTATACTTTTAAATTTTGCAAGTCTTTTTTTGATTTTTTTATTTATATTATGTATTTATTTAAGTACAATATTGGTTATCACGCTAAATGCCTGATAATTCAAGGTTTAAAAGCCATATTCTATTTTTTATGTATGCTATGCTCATATTACTATTCATCAGAATATGGCTTTCAAACCATTAATAATTATCTGTTTAATTCTGTAAGTTCATCTAATAATTTAGGAATCATTTCATCCATCTTCTCATCAGAGAACTGGCATGTTCCTACTACCTTGTGACCACCGCCACCATATTTAAGCATTAATGCTCCGACATCTACGCTACTTGTCTTATTAAGAACACTGTAACCTACTGCACAAGAGCAACCCTGTCCACCTTTACCTGATACTATCCAGCATGATATATTAGCTTCAGGATATAAACTGTATATTACAAATCTGTTGCCTGTATAGATTGTCTCCTGACCTCTTAAATCAGTAATAATAACTTTATCTCTTACAACAGTATTAGCCTTAATCATATCTATGAACTTCTCTGTCTGTTCAAAATATAATTCTTTTCTTTCAACAATATCAGGAATATTCATTATCTCATCTATTGTCATCTCTCTGCACCAGTCAATTAATTTCTCCATTAACTGATAGTTACTTATAGTGAAGTTTCTGAATCTTCCAAGACCTGTTCTCGGATCCATTATAAATCCTAAAAGAACCCAGTCAGTAGGATTTAATATCTCGTCCTTTGTAAGATTAGCTGAATCTACCTTATCAACTGCTGCTAATAAGTCATCGAATCTCGGAAATCTTTCTTTACCTCCATAATAATCATATACAACGTGCGCTGCACTTGGGCTTGACTTTGAACAGCCTTCGTACTTACCTTTGTAAGCATTTCTCTCCTGCTCGCTTGAATGATGGTCAAACCATAATCCACAGCCCTCTACAAATGGAACATTTGCAAGGCAGTCATCTTTAGTTACTTCTATAAGTCCATCCTGTAAATCTTTTGGATGAGCAAATTTATAACTGTCAATAATTCCAGCCTCTTTTAAAAATACAGCACAAGCTAATCCGTCAAAATCAGATCTTGTTATTAATCTCATAATCTACACCCGTAATACTGCATAAACAGTATCACTATCATTTATATAATGATAGTCTCCTTTCCACGATTATTTTCAGATATTTCCAGTGTATGTAATACCAACTGAACATACAACAATTTTACCATTTTTTCGTGTTTTTAGCAATAAAAATTGTGCATTTTATACATTTTTATTGTATATTTTATATACTTTCATACATTTTCATTTATGTTATACAGAATTTCATTGCCACGTTTGCCGATTCTCTTAACTGTTCCTGTATATGTAAGAATATTAAGTGCCGTCTGTGCCATTCCGATGCTTAGATGAGCTGCCTTAGCATAATCTTTTGAGCAAAACGTCTCTGCTAATTCTATCGGCACCATCTGCATATAATCTTCTAAACTGTATAAGTCAATCTCTTCTACAATCTCTGTAGGAATTCTGTCAAATCTGCTTGAGCCTTTCTTCTTATCCTTACTCCAGCCATTTAGAAGTCTTATTTCCTCCATATTCATCATAACAATTTTAATCCTTATATTAGGATTAGTCAGATAACTTTTTATCTTATATAACTGATAAAATGCTTCATATGGATTACCTTTCTTAGGTGATTTACGTTTAGGACCAATATATCCTGTCTCTTCATCTAACCAGCAAAGCCACTTGATATATGGCATCGGATATACCACCGTTACCTGATAATCGTTAAGAAAGACATCAAGTTTATTTCTTAATTTATTAAAATTAGCAGTCTGAATCTCTATGATATTTCCATCTCTGTAGATATCTGCAACATAACCGTTTACCGGAATTTCATGGTAATCCTCATCAGGCTCATAGTAATTCTTAAGAATTGCATGAACTGTTTTCTCACTGAGGGTTCCTATTCCATTTCTGTTTCGTTTAATTCCGATTATTTTGTTTTTAGCTGATTCAAACTGCTCTTTATTCATTGTATTTTATTACCTTTTAGTTTATTGAAATTTATTCATATTTCACTACATAAAATCGAATAATGAAATCTGGTTGGATTCAGGAATATCTCCAAGTATTCCTAAATCGTCCATTAAATCTACAACCGTCTTACTTGCTTTCGAACGCTCTCTTAAATCATCTTTTGATAAGAATGGTCCGTCTAGTGCAGCATCTACCACCGCATCTGCCGCCTTATCTCCCATTCCCTCGATTGTACTTAATGCAGGCATTAATTTGTTACCGAAAATCTGGAATTTATGTGCAGCGACTCTGTATAAATCTATTGGTTCAAATTCAAAGCCTCTTGCATACATTTCCTGAACAAGCTTCATATCCTTAAGCATATCTTCTTCTTTATTACTTAGCTGTTTTGTTTCCTTACGCTTCTTAAAATCTGCCATATAATATTCAAGACGTTCACGTCCCATACACATATATTCATAGCTGAATGCTGATGCTCTTATGCTGAAATATGCCGCATAATATGCAAGTGGATAAAACACCTTGAAATATGCGATTCTGTAAGCCATCATAACGTATGCTGCCGCATGTGCCTTAGGGAACATATATTTAATCTTAAGACATGAATCTATGTACCATTGTGGAACATCATGCTTCTTCATTTCTTCAATCCATTCAGGCTTAAGTCCCTTACCTTTACGGACAGATTCCATAATGGTAAATGACTGCTCAGACTCTAAACCTTTGTTAATAAGATATATCATAATATCATCTCGGGTACAGATAGCTGTAGAAATCGTAGCATCACCATTTAAAATAACGGTCTGCGCATTGTTAAGCCATACGTCTGTACCATGTGACAATCCTGAGATTCTTACTAAGTCAGAGAAAGTCTGTGGCTTAGTATCTATAAGCATCTGGATAACAAAATCTGTACCAAACTCAGGTATTCCAAGTGCGCCTAACGGACAGCCGCCGATATCTTCAGGCTTAATTCCAAGTGCTTCTGTACTTGCAAATAAAGACATAACCTCTTTATTATCAAGTGGAATATTCTTAGCATCTAAGCCAGTGATGTCCTCTAACATTCTTATCATAGTAGGATCATCGTGTCCGAGAATATCAAGTTTCAAAAGGTTGTGGTCAATTGAATGGTAATCGAAATGTGTCGTTACCGTCTTAGTTGTCATATCATTTGCAGGGTGCTGTACCGGTGTAAATGTATTAATGTTATGTCCTATTGGAAGAACTATAATTCCTCCCGGATGCTGTCCGGTTGTTCTTCTGACTCCCGTACAGCCTTTAGAAATTCTTGTTACTTCGCATCTTCTCTTCTTAATTCCACGCTCTTCACAATATTTTCTAACATATGCTTCAGCAGTTTTCTCGGCAACTGTACCGATTGTTCCTGCTCTGAACGTCTGACCTTTACCAAAGATAACTTCCGTATATTCATGCGCCTTACTCTGATATTCACCAGAGAAGTTAAGGTCGATATCCGGCTCTTTATTACCCTTGAAACCTAAGAAAGTCTCAAATGGTATGTCAAATCCTGCCTTGACTAATTCTTCACCACAGTTCGGACACTTTCTGTCAGGCATATCGCAACCTGCACCACCGGTATATTTCTTAACCTCCGGTGAATCAAAATCATAAAAATGACATTTCTTACAATAATAATGTGGGCTTAGAGGATTAACCTCTGTTATACCTGCCATTGTTGCTACGAACGAAGAACCAACTGAACCTCTCGAACCAACAAGGTAGCCGTCCTCATTTGATTTCCACACAAGCTTCTGTGCAATAATGTACATAACTGCGAAACCATTAGAAATAATCGAATTAAGCTCACGCTCTAATCTCTCAGTAACTATTTCCGGAAGATTTTCGCCATACATTTTATGCGCAGTATCATAACAGATATCTCTTAGAATCTGGTCGGAATTCTCGATTACAGGCGGACATTTATCAGGGCAGACAGGGAACATATTCTCAACCATATCCGCAATCTTATTTGTATTAGTAACTACGACTTCATACGCCTTATCTGTTCCTAAATATTTGAATTCCTCTAACATCTCATCAGTACTTCTGAAATATAAAGGAGCCTGTTTATCCGCATCTTTAAAGCCCTTGCATGCCATTATAATTCTTCTGTATACCTCGTCCTGAGGATCTAGAAAATGAACATCGCATGTAGCTACAACTAACTTATTAAACTGTTCACCTAATTTAACAATTCGTCTGTTAATATCCTGTAATTCTTCAATAGTTGTTACCGAATATTTATCACTTTCTAACATAAATTCGTTATTACCAATAGGCTGTATCTCAAGGTAATCGTAGAACTCTACTAATCTTGTAATCTCTTCTTCGCTTTTGCCACCAACTAATGCCTGGTATAACTCTCCGGCTTCGCAGGCAGAACCAATAATAAGTCCCTCTTTATGCTTTAGATAGTCACTCTTAGGTATTCTTGGCTGTCTGTTGAAATATTCTATATTTGAATTAGAAATAAGCTCATACAAATGTACTCGTCCCACTTCATTAGTCGCTAATATAATTGCGTGGTGGGTTGGAAGCTTCTTAATTCTCTCCACACTTGTAGTTCCCATTTCATTTATTCCGTCAAGGGTAAATATATCCCTTACCTTTAACATCTCTATGAATTTAACGAAGATTTCTGCTGTACAGCCCGCATCATCAACAGCTCTGTGGTGGTTCTCTAATGATACGTTCAATGCTTTTGCTACGTTATCTAACTTATATTTACTGATATGAGGAAGTAACATTCTGGCAAGTGCAACGGTATCTACGATGGTGTAATCTCTTTCTATGCCAAGCTTCTTGCCCTCACTTATTATGAAACTCATATCAAAATCTGCATTATGTGCCACCATTACCGCACCCTCACAGAACTTAAGAAATTCAGGCAGAATCTTATCTATTGTAGGTGCATCGATTACCATACCGTCATTTATACTTGTAAGCTGCTCTATTCTGTATGGAATAGGTTCTTCTGGATTAACAAATGTACTGAATTTATCAACTATTTCTCCTTTAGACACCTTAACAGCACCGATTTCAATTATCTTATTATATAACGGACTGAACCCTGTGGTTTCAATATCGAATACAACATAATCATCATCAAGACTCTGATTCTTAGAGTTAGTTACGACCGTCTTTAAATCATCTACTAAATACGCTTCAACTCCATATATCATCTTGAAATCAAACATTTCTTTAAAGCTGAACTTACCCTCTAGTTTCTGAAGTGCGTGCCATGCTTCCGTGAAGCCCTGGACTACACCATGGTCGGTAATTGCCATCGCAGTATGTCCCCACTCTTTTGCTCTTGCAATTAGGTCCTTAACATCAGCCACACCGTCCATATCACTTAACTTCGTATGACAATGAAGTTCAACTCTTTTCTCAACACTTGTATCTAATCTCTTAACCGTAAAGTCAGAAATCTTCATAATTCCTGATACTGAATTAATAATCAAATCATTATCAAATTTATCAACTGTGGTGATACCCTTTACTTTGATAAACATTCCCTTTTTGACCTTATCCGTAAACTCTTTAAGATTCTCATCACGCATAAACAGTTTAATAACGATTGAATCTGTGAAATCAGATATAACAATACTAAGAATAGTTCTCTCATTTCTTATAGGACGTTCTTCTATATCAATTACCTGTCCGCGGACTATTACTTCTCCCATCTCTCCCTCGATTTCACGAAGCGTAATACTCTGTCCCTCAAAGTCTCTGCCGTATAAGACATCCGGATTATCTGAACGTCTAAAGCTTCTGTTAAAGCCTCCCTCTCTCTTCTTAAAGCCACCCTCAGATTTATCATAACCGCTGCCATTAGAGTTATTAGGATTATTATTCTTCTTAGCTGCTATAGAATTATCATTTTTAACCTTATCTGACTTTGGTGATTTTTCTTCACTCTGGCTGTTTGTAACAGCATCAACATTTTTATTACTTTTGCTGCTTTTTATATTAGAAATAATAGATGCAACCTCCTGCTGCATCTTTAATTCATTAATCTTTTCATACTTAAGCTCTGTAACTTCCTCAAAATTATATCTGACTTCTGTGGTTATTCCACATCTTTCATTAAATATTTTCTCTAAGATTCTCTTTAATTCAGATGATTTCTCTTCAGCAATAACCGTATCATCTAACTTAATATTCATAATATCATTATCAAATGTAATCTCAGCTTTATTCAAAATGCTATACTCCATTATGCTGTAATTATACAATTCAAGCATAATACTGTCCTTATACATATTAAATAAATTCTCGGAATTATACTGGCTTGATAAATTATAATGTTCAATGATTTTTACCGAAAGTCTGCCATTAAACATTGAAGCAACCGCTTTCTCCATCTTATATATATCTGATTTATGTATTAGCCTGTTACTCTCTATATAAATGCGAATAGAACTCTTAGCGCGGTTATTAACTATTCGCTTAACCATAATATCACTAAAGAGTTCTAACAATTCTTCGTCTACTTTTATACCATCAAAAACTTCAAAAAACCTTTTGCTTTCCAAAATTTCTCAACCTTTCATCTACTGCTTGCCTATGTTTTTACCTTCTTTTGCTGCCTGTCACACGCTTACTGTCTTAATGCTTTAATATCTACTTAGACTTAAGCTGCTGACAGGCACATTTTAAAAAGTTACTGTCCACACATAGTCTTAAGTTCTTCTTCAAATTCAGCTAATAATGAGCTTTCAGGTACTTTCTTAATTATCTCACCTTTTTTAATAATTAAGCCTTCGCCTTTTCCGCCTGCAATACCTAAATCTGCTTCCTTAGCTTCGCCCGGTCCGTTAACCGCACAGCCCATTACCGCAACTTTCAAGTCTGCATTATATTTTTCTACGATTTTCTCTACTTTATTAGCAAGTGAGATTAAATCTATCTGCGTTCTTCCACAGGTAGGACAGGATACAACACTTATTCCACCTTTTCTGATTCCGAGTGTTTTCAAGATAAGATTAGCTGTCTTAATCTCTTCTACCGGAGTTCCTGTAAGCGAAACTCTTATTGTATCACCGATTCCCTCATGCAGAATGATTCCAAGTCCTACTGAGGATTTGATATTACCTGAATAAAGTGTTCCAGATTCAGTTATTCCGACATGAAGCGGATAATTAGTCTTAGTCGCAATTAATTCATGTGCTTTAACACACATAAGGACATCTGATGACTTAATACTTATTACCAGATTATCATAGCCGAGGTCCTCTATTAATTTTACTTTATTTAAGGCGCTTTCAACTATTCCCTCTGCTGTTACGTGTCCATATTTCTCTAATATATCTTTCTCAAGCGAACCACTGTTAACACCGACTCTGATAGGAATATTTCTTTCCTTAGCTACATCAACTACGGCTTTAACTCTGTCAATTGAACCAATATTACCGGGATTAATTCTGATTTTATCTGCACCATTCTCCATTGCAGCAATCGCAAGTCTGTAATCAAAATGTATATCTGCCACAATAGGAATGGAAATCTGCTTCTTAATCTCCTTAAATGCACGTGCCGCCTCCATATTAGGAACTGCACATCTTATTATGTCACAGCCTGCAATTGTAAGCTCTTTAATCTGGTTAACAGTTGCAGCCACATCTTCAGTCTTAGTATTAGTCATTGACTGGATAAGAATTGGATTGCCTCCACCAATTACTTTATCACCTATTCTTACTACTTTTGTATTATCACGAAACATAACTTCCTCTTTTCTTAACATCATATATTAATATTTCTGTTAATTTTTTTGTTAATATCCTTGTTAACTTTCTTATTAATATTCTTATTAATTTTTATAAATATTTTTGGTCAGACTTAGTCAGGGTATTATATACCCTGACCTTTATCTAGAAAAATTTACTTATATCATTAAACAGTATCAGTACCATAAGAAGCATTAATATAATCATTCCTGCAAAATGTACCATAGCTTCTTTCTCTTTTGGCACTGCCTTGCCCCGGATTGCCTCAATAAACAGAAATACCAGTCGTCCACCGTCAAGTGCAGGAAATGGTAACAGATTAAGTACACCTAAGTTGACACTGAATAAAATTACAAGATATGAAATCTGTAAAAATACATAATATGCACCATAATCTTTAGTCTGCTCATACGAATCTCCAACTATCTTAACAATTCCCACAGGACCTGATACATCATCTTTACTTGCTTTACCGGTAAATAACATCTTAAAACCTGTAAATGTAGATTCCATATCGTATCTTAATTCTGTAAAGCTGTATCTGATAACCTGTAATGGATTGGCTTTCACACGTTTTCCATAATCAAAACCTTGTGTATATCCTGCTTTCTTAGGAGTTACAGTATATTCGTGTTCCTCCCCGTTTCGTTTAACAGTTACCTTAATGTCAGAACCATTCATAGGATTAGCTGCCATATATTTATTAAGCTCTTTACCCGAACTTATCTTCTCACCATTTACAGCCGTAATAATATCATCATTTTCAATACCTGCATTAGCTATCGGTGAATCTTTGACAACTGTTATCTTACACTCATTATCATCGGCATAATATGATACACCTATGCTGTAATATTCATCAGGAGTTATGGTTGTAGTATATTCCTTGCCATTTCTCTCATATTTAATCTTCACAGGGTTCTTGTCAACAGGATTAACATATTGATACAACCATAAATCTCTGTATATTACGATTTTCTTGCCATCATATTCTGTAATTACATCACCCTCTTTAAGTCCTGCTGCCTCAGCGGCATAACCCTCATTTACTACATTTACGGTTGCCTGGTCATATCCCTCTAATCCGATATATACAACTGACAACACAAATGCAAGGATAAAGTTAAATATAGGTCCTGCTGCAACTACTGAGATTCTTGCCCATACAGACTTCTTGCCAAACGCATCTTCTCTTTCACTTTCATCATCTTCCCCTACCATCATGCACGAACCGCCAAAAGGAATTAACTTCCACGAATATCTGGTTCCACCTTTATTAAAGCTTACAATTCTAGGTCCCATTCCTAATGAGAATTCAGTAACACCGATGCCATTTTTCTTAGCTAACAGAAAATGTCCGAATTCATGAATAAGAACCAGCACACTAAATACTATTAATGATAAAATAATACTCATTCTAAATCTACCCTCCAATATATGTTATTATTTTTAATTCAACATAATGTCATTATTTCTAAGCACACAACATTATCAACTCTTAGATAATATAATGTTGCTATCTCTTAGATAATTCTCTGTTTACACTTTCATATGCTTCTTTCTCTGACTCAAGTATCTGTTCAAGAGACGGATTATCTATAACTTTATGATTATTCATTGCCGTTTCTATTAATTCCGGAATATCTAGAAATCTTATTTCTTCATTAAGGAATTTACTTACTGCAAGTTCATTTGCAGCATTATATATTGTAGGCAATGAGCCACCCGTCTTACCTGCCCTGAAAGCTAAATCAAAGCCTTTGAACTTATCCCTGTCAGGCTTAAAGAATGTAATATTCGCTATATCGAAGAAATTAACTCTCTTGCCATCTAATGGACGTCTGTCAGGATAGAATAATGCATACTGTATTGGAAGCTTCATATCAGGAGTTCCAAGCTGTGCCATAATTCCACCATCTACATATTCTACCATTGAATGTATAAGACTCTGTGGCTGAACTACTACTTCAATGTTATCAATATCCACATCAAAGAGCCACTTTGCTTCTATAACTTCTAATCCTTTGTTTACCATTGTAGCTGAATCTATGGTTATCTTTCTTCCCATTGACCAGTTTGGGTGCTTTAATGCATCTTTAACAGTTACATTCTTCAGGTCTTCCTTAGGTGTATTTCTGAAAGGTCCACCTGATGCTGTTAAAAGAATCTTACTTAACTGACTCTTTTTATTACCCTGCAATGACTGAAAAATAGCACTGTGTTCACTATCTACCGGTAATATTTTAATTCCACATTCTTTTGCAAGCGGCATAATAATGTGTCCTGCCGTAACAAGTGTTTCCTTATTAGCAAGTGCTATATCCTTGCCTGCCTTAATAGCTGCAATTGTAGGTCTTATGCCAATCATTCCAACAACTGCCGTAAGAACAATATCTGCCGTCTTAATAACCGCTGTTTCTATAAGACCGTCCATACCTGTTACGATTTTAACATCAGTATCACTTACTTTTGTCTTTAATTCTTCCGCTTTTTTCTCGTTGTATACACATACGACCTGTGGTTTAAATTCTCTTATCTGTTTTTCTAACATTTCTATGTTGCTTCCTGCCGCAAGGCTTACAACATTTAAGTCATCATTTGCTCTTACTATTTCAAGAGTCTGTGTTCCAATAGAACCTGTTGAACCAAGAACTGCTATATTTTTCATACTAATCCTCATTTCTAAGCGTTTATCTTTATTTTGTTAAAAATGTAACAAGATAATATATAATCGGCGCTGTAATAATTACACTGTCAAATCTGTCTAATATTCCGCCATGTCCCGGAATAAGTCTGCTATAATCCTTAATATCATGGTTTCTCTTAATCCCTGAAGCTGTTAAGTCACCAATCTGTGAAATAATTCCGCCTGCTGCACAAACTATAGGAAAGATAATATTAGCATTATCAATTGTAATCTTGTCTTTGAATATTGTAGCATATATAAAGCCTAAAAGTGCTGCTCCTGCTACACCACCGATGCCGCCCTCAATAGATTTCTTAGGGCTGAGTACAGGTGCCATTTTGTGCTTACCAAACATTACGCCGACAAGGTATGCACATGTATCGCATCCCCATGAGCATAAGAATATAAGCCATACGATATACGCACCGTCCTGCATCATTCTTACCTGATAAATGTACGAAAGCATCAATACCACATAGAACATTCCAAAGAAACATACCATCATATCTTCTGCTTTGAATTTAGGAAATGTAAATACATAAGTTCCCATAAGTACAATAAGATAAGCAATAAAGAATACTATAATATATTCTTTGTAATCCATTCTGATTAATGCATAATATCCGATTGTTGCGATATATCCACATATTCCCGGAAGCTTCCATTGAAGTCCATAGACTTTCGCAAGTTCATAAAAACCTATTACTGATATTGCCACAACTGTAGCAAGTAATACGTCTTTACCAAGAATTATGGTAACAAGTGCAATAATCACTAAGACTATTCCACTTATAAGTCGTTCTAAAAATGATTTTGTCATAAGTTTCTTAATTGCTGACATATTAACACCTATTTAACCTTTCCGAATCTTCTATCTCTTTCGTTGTATTTTTCAACTGCTTTTATTAATTCCTTTTTATTAAAATCAGGCCATAATACATCAGTAAAATAGAATTCTGTATATGCTAACTGCCATAACAAGAAGTTAGAAAGTCTTTCTTCACCGCTTGTTCTTATAAGTAAGTCAGGGTCAGGTATTCCTCTGGTATCAAGATAATCTGAAATCATCTTATCATTAATATCTGATTCACTAATCTTTCCGTCTTTAACGTCTTTAGAGATTTCTCTTACTGCTCTGACAATCTCATCTCTGCTTCCATAATTAAGTGCAATCGTGAAATTAAGTCCTGTATTGTTCTTAGAACATTCTTCTAATTCTTCAATTTTACTTCTTATATCATCACTTAATCTGGACTTCTCACCGATAACCCTTACTCTCATATTATTGTTATTAGCTCTTTTAATACAGTCTTTAAGATAATTACGGAGAAGCTTCATTAATGCATCTACTTCATCTTGTGGTCTGTTCCAGTTCTCGGTTGAAAATGCATATACAGTAAGATATTTTATTCCTATGCTGTCTGCATCTTCGCAAATCTGTTCAACTACCTTTGCACCCTGCATATGTCCGTAATTTCTAGGCATAAATCTCTTTTTTGCCCATCTTCCATTACCATCTAAGATAATAGCCACATGATTAGGTATATTCAAATTACTTAATTCTTCTCTTTTAGCCATTAATAATCCTCATTTCTATATATATGCTAAAAGGGATTGCTTACATACTAAGCCTCCCTTTTATCTTCTTACTAAACTGTAAGTATTTCTTTTGATTTTTCTTCGACTGCCTTATCTACTTCAGCAATATATTTATCAGTTAATTTCTGGACTTTGTCTTCTATCTGCTTTAATTCGTCCTCTGATACTTCATTTGCTTTGCTTTCTTTTTTAAATGTATCATTAGCATCTCTTCTGATATTTCTGATTGCTACTTTGGCATTTTCGCCTTTTTTCTTAACATCTTTAACTAATTCTTTTCTTCTTTCCTCTGTTAATTCAGGAAATACTATTCTTATGCATTTACCATCATTTGTAGGTGTGATACCTAAATCAGAGCAAAGAATTGCTTTCTCGATTTCCTTAATAAGGCTTGATTCCCAAGGCTGAATCTGAATCATTCTTGCTTCAGGAACAGATACATTTGCAACCTGCTGTAATGTAGATGGTGTTCCATAATAATCTACTGTTATCTTATCTAAAACATGTGGATTAGCTCTGCCTGCACGTATTGTTGAATAATCACTGTAAAGGCTGTCTAATGATTTGCTCATTTTCTCTTCAAATTGTACTAATTTTTCTTCCATAAAATCCTCCATTTAACGATTATATTGTTTATTATTGTTATATTTAATTCTATTCTATAATTGTTCCCGTAAAATTACCATTTACGGCATTAATTATGCTATCTTTTTCATTTAAGCCGAAAATCTTCATCGGCATCTTATTCTCCATACACAGAACTGAAGCTGCTAAATCGATAACGCCTAATTTCTTCTCTACTACTTCTGAAATAGATAATCTGTCATATTTCTTAGCATCAGGATTCTTATTAGGATCGCTGTCATATACACCGTCAATAGCTTTAGCTGCAAGTATACAGTCAGCTTCTATCTCGATTGCTCTTAATACCATTCCAACATCTGTTGAGAAATATGGATGACCGATTCCACCTGCGAAGAAGCATACCATTCCTTTTCCAAAATATTTATTAGCTCTGTCCTTAGAAAATAACTTTGTAAATGAACCACATTCAAATGGTGTAAGCACCTGTGTCATCATTCCCTCTGTTCTAAAGATTTCTGATACATAAATACAGTTCATAACTGTTGCAAGCATTCCAATTGCATCTGCTTTTGTTCTATCTATCTTCTCGCTTGTTCTGCCTCTCCAGAAATTACCACCACCGATGACAATTCCTACCTGAGTTCCATTATCTACAAGCACTTTTACCTGTTTAGCTACTTTAACAACTGTCTCTTCATCAAAACCTGTTTTCTTATCACCTGCTAATGCTTCACCGCTAAGTTTAAGTAATACTCTGTTTAACTTTTCCATTATATTTATCCTTTCAAATCATTATTTTGTCCGGTGTCAAAATGGTGCTTTGACACGTATCATTACTTGCTGAATGTTTTATCAAATAATGCTGCATAATCAACTTCTGCATAACATTGTGAAATCATTCCCTCGATTGCAGCACCATTATTTACCTGTACTGAACGTGAACGTATATTTCCCTGGATAACTGCTGTACCATCGATAATAACAGGTCCATGAATATCCACATCACCCTGAATAGCTCCTGCAATAACTGCTGACGAACCATATACATTTCCGATAATAACAGTTCCGTTTCCAATCTTCAAATTACCATCACTTGTTACATCGCCATCAATTCTTGCATTATTAGTAAATATCTCTGCACCTCTTGATGAACCGATAATTGTTCCACATACCACAAGCTTACCGCGGCATGCCACATTACCTTTAATCTTACCGTAAATGTTCATTGAACCCTCTGAAACTATATTACCCTCTATCATAGTACCCTTAGTTACTTCGGCTGTTTCCTCTGTTGCAAGGGCTGATTCTTCTGTATTATATTCCTGATTATCTTCCACTTTTTCACCTCTGAGAACGTTCTTTTTCTCCTCTTTATCGTCTTTCATCATCTCGTTTAGCATTTCATCATTAATTTCTGACTGTATATTTTCAACTAAATCTTTTAATAAATCACCTTTTTCAGACTTTTCATCAACAGCTTCCTTATCTTCTTCGTTATCATCAGATGTCTTATCATCTTCATCAAGATAATCACTTATATCGATATTATCAAAATTAAAGCTGTCATCCGGTACATCTTCTTCAGTATTTGTATCTTCAGCATTCTCTTCTGATTCATCCATAGATATATCTTCATCTTCTATATCATCATCTTCACTATAATCATCTGATATATCAGTGTTATCTTCATCATCTGCAGAATTACTATTACCAAATATCTCATTTAATGCAGCCATATCTATATTATTATCACTATTATCGCTACTTTCTCTTGCCATATCCTTTTCTTCTGCCTGTGCTTTAACATCATCAGAAGCTGGTGTATCATCACCATTCACAAGTTCATTAACTGCCTGTGACAGTTCTTCTCTGAAATCCTTTAAGAAACTCATCTTTTTATCCTCCATAATGTTTCTGTAATGGCAAGATTTAAGCCATTAATTTTATTTTCAATACTGCCGACCTTAAATATTATGTATATCCACAATATAATGGTAATAATGACAAGAATTAATAAAGTACGAAGTATTATCTTTTTATATCTGTTTATTCTTTTACGTCTGTTTATATCTTCCAAATTATTTCCTTTCATTCCGAAAATATGTTTAGATAATTACGAATCTATTCTTTTCAATTATATATAATCTATAAAGAATTTACATAATTATTTCTGAAAATAAATATCTTTATTTATTCGATAACAATACGCATAATATTCTATCACACAACTTATAAATTGAAAAGTACAAAAAATAAATATTAAAAAAGTCCTAAAAAAATCAGTGCAGTAAATCACCGTTCAAGTGAAACGCGTTTGATTTACTGCACTGTAATAAACTTTGTAGATGGCGGCATTTATGCACACCCAATTAAGAAATATGAGAGAGTGTGTCATAGACGGACACCTTGGCTTAATCGTCTATATTTATTCTAATTCAAATGCCCCTGTATACAACTGGTAATACTTACCTTTTTGTGCAATCAATTCATCATGATTACCTCTTTCGATAATTCTTCCGTTTTCTAATACCATAATCGCATCTGAATTTCTTACTGTTGATAATCTGTGGGCTATAACAAATGTTGTTCGTCCCTGCATAATTTTATCCATACCTGCCTGGACTAACTTCTCTGTTCTTGTATCTATGGATGATGTAGCTTCATCTAAGATAAGTACTGGTGGATCTGCTATTGCTGCTCTTGCTATGGCAATTAACTGTCTCTGTCCCTGACTTAAATTAGTTCCATCTCCTGTAAGCATTGTATCATAGCTTTGTGGCAAATGTTTAATAAAGCCATGTGCATTTGCTAATTTTGCTGCATTTATAACTTCATCATCTGTTGCATCTAATTTACCATAACGGATATTTTCTTTTACTGTTCCCGTAAATAAATGTGTATCCTGTAATACAATGCCAAGTGAATGTCTTAAATCTGCTTTCTTTATCTTATTAATATTTATTTCATCATATCTGATTTTACCATCCTGTATATCGTAAAATCTGTTAATAAGGTTAGTAATTGTCGTCTTACCTGCTCCGGTTGCACCTACGAAAGCAATCTTCTGTCCAGGTTTAGCATATAATTTGATATTATGAAGAATTATCTTCTTGTCATCATATCCGAAGTCAACATCATTAAATACTACATTTCCTGTAAGTTTAGTATAGGTTGTCTCACCTGTTTCATGAGGATGTTTCCATGCCCATATTCCTGTTCTTTCTTCACATTCTGTAATATTACCATTGCTATCCTCTTTAGCATTTACAAGTGTTACATATCCATTGTCTACTTCCGGTTCTTCATCTAATAACGTGAAAATTCTGTCTGCTCCAGCAAGTGCCATTACCACACTGTTTAACTGCATTGAAATCTGGCTTATAGGCTGGTTAAAACTCTTGTTAAGAGTAAGGAAGCTTGCAAGTGTTCCAAGTGTCATTCCTGAAATTCCTTTGATTCCTAATATACAGCCGACTATTGCACATACTACATAGCTTAAGTTACCAAGATTGACATTAATAGGCATTAAGATGTTAGCATAGGCATTAGCTTTATTTGCCGCATCAAATAATTCTTCGTTTAATTCATTGAATTTCTCTTTACTCTCTTCTTCGTGACAGAATACCTTTACTACTTTCTGTCCCTCCATCATTTCTTCTATATAGCCATTTACAGCGCCTAAATCTTTCTGCTGCTTAACGAAGAATTTGCCTGATTTACCTGCAATATTCTTAGTTGTAAATAACATAAGTGAAACCATTACAAGTGTTATAACTGTAAGTGGAATATTAAGAATTATCATACTTATTAACACATTTATAATTGATGCCACGCTGTTTATCAACTGTGGTAAACTCTGTCCAATCATCTGACGGAGTGTATCTGTATCATTTGTATAAATACTCATAATATCACCATGTGCATGAGTATCAAAATATTTAATTGGGAGACTCTCCATATGTTCAAACATTTCCTGTCTGATACGTTTCATCGTACCCTGTGTAACATTTACCATAATTCTGTTGTATGCATACATCATAATAACACCAATTCCGTATATTATGGCAATTTTACCTATCGCAGCCGCCAATGGTCCGAAATCTTTAGATGAACTGTTAATCATAGGAACAATATAGTCATCTATAAGCTTCTGCATGAAAAGTGTTCCTTTTACATTTGCAAATGCTGAACCAAATATACATATAAGAACTATTATACAATGTAATTTATATTCTTTAAGAATTTCACCCATAAGTCTTTTAGCAATTGACAATGGTGATTTACCACTTTTTATCTGTGGTTTTCTCTTCATACCTGACATATTATTTTTCTGTTTTAAACTATCTTTGCTTATCATATTATCTGCTTTGATTGTATCATTTGATTTAGTAACTTTTTCAGACATATTATTCATCTCCTTTCGTCTGCGAATAATATACTTCTTTGTAAATCTCATTATTAGCAAGTAATTCCTCATGTGTTCCAAAGCCATCTATATGTCCGTCATCTAATACAATTATCTTATCAGATTCCTGGACACTTGATATTCTCTGTGCAATTATAAGCTTTGTTGTTCCCGGAATACTCTTTTTCATATTTGCTCTTATCTTCGCATCTGTTGCTGTATCAACAGCACTTGTAGAATCGTCAAGAATAAGTATCTTAGGCTTTTTAAGTAATGCCCTTGCAATACATAATCTCTGTTTCTGTCCACCAGATACATTGCTTCCGCCCTGTTCTATATAAGTATCATATCCGTCAGGGAATTTTTCTATAAATTCATCTGCACACGCAAGTTTACATGCTGTAACTAACTCTTCATCAGTTGCATTTTTATTACCCCATCTTAAATTCTCTTTAATTGTTCCACTGAATAATACATTTTTCTGGAGTACAACTGAAACCTCATTACGAAGTGTTTCAATATCATAATCCTTTACATTTATTCCACCGACTTTAACTTCTCCGTCCGTAACATCATATAATCTTGAAATAAGGTTAACAAAACTTGATTTCGAGCTTCCTGTTCCACCGATTATTCCGATTGTTTCACCTGATTTAATATGAACATCTATGTCTGAAAGAACCATTTCCTCGCTTGTTGATTTATATTTAAAATTAACATGATTAAAATCAATATCACCATTTTCTACTGAATAAACCGGATTATCATTATTAGCTAAATCGCTCTTTTCATTTAATACTTCTGCAATTCTTTCTGCTGAAGCCCTTGCCATGGTAATCATTACAAATGCCATTGATATCATCATAAGACTTATCATTATATTCATTATATAACTAAATAAGCTGACTAATTCACCTGTCGTAAGCTCATTTACGACTATCATTTTAGCGCCAAACCATGAAAGTGCAAGTATACAGCCATACACAGTTACCATCATTACCGGATTATTAAGTGTAACTCTTGATTCTGCCTTTACAAATAATCTGTATACTTCTTCTATTGCCCTGTTGAATTTCTTATTTTCATAATCTTCTCTTACATATGCTTTTACAACTCTTATTGCATTTACATTTTCCTGGACACTGGCATTTACGTTATCATATTTTTTAAATACTTTATCAAACACACCAAATGCAGAATATACGATAAGTGCAAGGCAACCACCTAAAAATATAATTGCTACAATAAATATCATACTTAACTTAGGACTAATAGATATAGACATTATTACAGCTATTATCAACATCATTGGTGCTCTCGCACACATTCTTATTATCATCTGATAAGCATTCTGCACATTGGTAACATCTGTAGTCATTCTTGTAACAAGTCCTGCTGTAGAATATTTATCAATATTTGAAAAAGAAAAATTCTGTATATTTTCATACATTCCTTTTCTTAAATTCTTTGCAAATCCTGTACTTGCCTCTGCTGCATATTTTCCATTCAATATACCAAATAACAGCGAAAGCATCGCAAGTACCGCCATCATCGCACCTACTTTATATACGAGTGTGTCATTGCCCTTTCCTATTCCGTCATCAATGATTTTTGCCATAAGTATAGGAATTAAAAGTTCCATTATAACTTCACAGGTAACAAATACAGGTGTCAGTATCGACGCTTTTTTATATTCTTTTATCTGTTTTCCTAATGTCTTAAGCATTACATCTTCCTCCTTTATTCTTCATGTCATTATTCAAATTATCTTTCATCTTCTTCACAACTCTGCGGAATGTCTCTAAGTCCGCTTCATCAATTCCCTCCGCAATCGTCTTCTCAATCCTGCTTATATCCTCCTCGATAAGTTTATTAATCTCTCTTGCCTTATCTGTAAGTACAAGCTTTTTAAGTCTGGCATCATAATCAACTTTCTCTCTGATAATCAGCCCATTTTTCTCCATTAGATTAATTATACCTGTTGCTGTTGAACGTCTGATTTCAAACTTTTCCTCAATGTCACGCTGAAATATATCTTCATCATCATGGTCACTAATATAGCCTATCACAAAGCCATGCACTCCTGTCAGATGTTCGACTTCTTCCTTAGTCTCTGACATCTCCACACGTCTTTTGATAAGATTGTTTAATGCCTTTATTTCAAATCCTATTTCATTGTTTCTCAAGACCAGACCTCCTCTTAATTTTAAATTTGGTATTCTGATACTCTCAAATATGGTATCTAACCTTTAAAGCTTATTAGACAATAAATTAAAGTACATAAAACACTGTTTATGTACTTTAATGATTTATAATTGTTAGCTTCCTAACAATTCTAGCATAATATTTATACATGTCAATAGAATTTTTATGAATTTAATGTGAACTTATATTATTCTCATATCATTCCCTGTTATTTCCTGCAATAATTGATTTCACATCTTCTATATCTTTATCTGTAACTTTCGCAATCTGTTCAATTGTAAAACCATTCTTATGCATATTTAAGATTATTCTTGCCTCAGCTTTCGCTTCTCCTTTTGTCTCTCCTATAGCCTTACCAATAGCAATTCCATCTTCTTTTATTCCCTGGCTTAAGTTACACATAATGTTCACATCCTTTCTTAAATTTTCTTCAATTGGAATATCATATTCTTTTTCAATTATATTTAGTTTATCATCTGCCGAAAGTTCTTTCGATAATAAAGTATCAAGCAGCCTATGTAATTTATATGTTTCATCGTATATTGGAAGTTCATTCGACAATCCTATCATTATTATATTGAATAAATCAATCTTACCTTTCCATTCATACGAACCAATAATATCTTCATTAATAAGATGAATATGTGTCATTGTATTTTCATCCATATTCATACACACCCATATTGAATATACCTTTTTTATATCATCGTAATCTGAATTAATAAAATCTCGTTCTTTCTGTGAGGATATCAATCTACTGACATAAAATATTGCCCTGTTTAATATCTCATATTCCGTCGGTTCATTCTTCTGTGCCTCAACGTTTATGATAATCTGTGACAATCCGTCTTTCATACGCACATAAAAAACAATATCAAATCTTACCATACCCTCATTAATTTCTTCACTTTCAGTATTAAAACCTACAATTCGTTTACTATTTATTTTATAAAAAGAATTAGTAAGTCCCTGTTCTATAGATACTCTGCTTATGTATGGTGTTCCCTCTATATATTGAATAACTTCTTTAGGATTCATTCCTCTAAACTCATCTACTGTCTTTGTAAGTATATGTGCTAATATATGTTTCTGTCCTAACAGACGTTTTGCACTTGCATCATATTGTGCATCTTTATCAGATGCTTTTATTGCATTTTTAAATTCTGTATTCATATCCCCTTCTCCTTTTTGTATATAATTTAATTATCTATAAATGTTATTTGAGTATTCATTATTATATACTATTATCTCTTTTAAAACAATTGCTAAATATATTCCATTTCCGTTCTTTTAGCAATCATAATTCAGATATTTTAAACCCACATTATACAATATAATCTAGTCATTCTTAATTAGCGTTTCCGCTATAAAATCTACATATTACAACTACTCTTCTGTTCTCTTTCCATATCTTTAACATATCTGGCATTGAACTTCATTGTACATTCTCTTAATTCCATTTTTCCCTCTATGTATGGTTCGTACATTTCTATAATTCCTGATGCACAGCCATCACACGAAGCATCTATATTACCAAGTGATTCCATTACGATACGTTCACGTTGTTCACGGGTTGTATTTTTAATTAAATATTCTTCCATATAAAATCTCCATTCAAATTATTATCTTAGTTCTTTATCGCCCAGCGAAGTTTTGTGGATTTAGACCTAGGATTCTCAAAACACTCTCTGGCACTCGGACGAATAACATCTTTTGAAATCTCTTTATATATACCATCTTTTAATCCCTGTTTAAATGCTTTCTTTACTAAACGGTCCTCTCCTGAATGAAAAGTCAGAATAGCAACTCTTGCGCCTTTATTCAATACTGTAGGCAACTTCTCTAAGAAGTCATATAGGACTTCAAATTCACTATTCACATCTATTCGTAGAGCCTGAAATGTTCTCTGACATGATTTCTTAACAGCCTCTTTTTGTTCTCTTTCAGGTAAAAATCTGAGAGCATTTTTAACACATTCAGTTAAGTCACTTGTAGTCTTTATCTCTTTTTCTTTTCTAAATGTATCAAATACTTCCTTCGCAATCTCATTTGCATATGGCTCATCCGAATTCTCTATAAGCATAGCAATAAATTCGTCCTTTGATAATTCCTTTAAACGCTCTGCTGCTGATACTCCTTTTTGTGGGTTTAACCTTAAGTCTAATGGTCCATCAATCTTATATGAAAAACCTCTTTCCGGATTATCTATCTGCATAGATGAAACTCCTAAATCAGCTAAGACAAAATCAAATTTCTTATCAGGACTTACTTCATCAACATTAGCAAAATTAATATTCTTAATAGTTAGAATATCTTCACCAAAACCTGCATCTTCTAAACGCTTTTTAGTCTTTACAGATTCGATAGGATCAACGTCAGTAGCAAACATATGCCCCTCGCCTTTTAACTGTTCTAACATCTTGCGAGTATGACCTCCATAACCTAGTGTTGCATCATAGCCTGTTTCACCAGGTTTAATCTGCAGAACCTCTAGAATCTCATTAACCATAATTGAAATATGCATTCCGGCAGGCGTCTTGCCTTTTTTCATTATTTTCTCCACATCATCTTTATATTTCTCAGGGTTTAATTCTTTATATTTCTCTTTATAATTTCTTGGATGAGTCCCTTTATATCTGACTCTTCTTTTGTGTGCCTGTTCTTCTGCCATTATAATCTCCAATAATATTTTTATTCTAATTTACATCTGATTACACGTCTTGCCGCCCCACTGGATGTACAAGTGAAAAGTGTAAGATCCCAATCATCTGTATCCTGCTTATTGACTAAATTCTCTACTTGAGTCGGCTCTAAGATTTCAATCCTTAAAGCAATATACTTATATACCGTTCCATCAAATGTTGTGAAAAATATCTCTTCACCATTTTTAATGCTTTTTAATTTACTAAAATGACTTCTATAGTTATGTCCACCAATTACTAAATCATCTGAGTCATAAGAACCACTATATCTGCAAGGTGCTGTATCAAGCAATTCATAGCTGTAATCCGCAAGAATTGGAAGTTCTAAATTCTTAGATGGTACTGATAAAATTCCTAAGAAATTCATACCATCAATCTGCATTGTCTTTGAATTCTGTCCGTTATCAGCATTGTTATTCTCTCCACTACGGTCCTTAATTATCTGTTCAAGCTTAGGAAGATATTTTTCCACTTTCTTCTTTGCATTATACTCACGATAAAAATTATATAAAACCAATGCAAATGCAATCAAAATCAAAAAAACTCCAATTCCAATTAAAGCTTTTCCGATTTTATTTTTCATTCGTATTTTCCTTTCTTTCACTTTTACCATTCTGTAACATTATACCACTACCTATTAATAATGCACCAACTAAAACTAAAAGTACGACTGGCCATACCAATAAACCTGTCTGTGGAATTTTCTCCTCCGGTGTTGTCTCTGGTATCTTTTCTGTTGTCTCCACTGGTGTTTCTGTCTCTTCAGGAACTGTAGGTACTTCTATGCTAGATACTTCCGTTTTTGGAGTTGCGTCTACATCATAATAGATTTTTCCATCAATTTCTTCCGGTACAGTTACAACAAATGGACTAATCTTATAATAACTATCTGTATCAGTCTGCATTACAAAATACATACCAATTTCCAAATCTGTAAAAGATATCTTTCCATCTGAATCAATTTCTTTTGTATAGCCCTTAATTTCATTATCTTCAATATATGCTTTTAAATTATTTACAAATGTATCATCTATATCGTCGTCTATTTCTAACCCACATTTATCGAAATCAGAAGTATAGACATATTCTATATCATTATCACCATTTTCTTTGATATCTGTAACCTTTATAAGGGTAAGTTCGCCAGATACTTTCTTATCAGCGGTACTATTAAATTTCACATTAATACTACCTTTCATATCCATATCTATATCAGAAGCTGTTACTGCAAATGCATTTATGTTCTTTGTCATACTACCTGTAAATGCTACTAACAATATCAGTATAATTATCGATTTCAAATTTCTTCTTTTTATTTTCATTATTCAATTCACCTTATTTCCATTATTGTTTTCTATATTCAATTAATTCATTTAACTATTACTTTCTTTAATCATTATTGCTGTGTTTAAATCATTTTCTTTAACTGTCTTCTGTCTGTTTATCATTTGTTATGTTCAAATCATTTTCTTTAATTATCTTCAAAATTTCCTGTTTTCTTCTTTTACTTCTTCGAATATGTACTGCCATACCGAGTAATAACAGAAACGTAAGTGGTACTGCCATTAATACAGTAACTGTCTTAGTATCTATCTTATATGCATCGGCATATACATATATATTATTTTCATCATCTGAATCTGCTACTCTTACGCCTCTAACTAAAAGTCTGTGCGTATTAATTCCATATGGTGTACACGTTAAAAGTGTACAATAATCTTTACCATCTTCAATCTGTATATACTGCGTATCCCCCGGTGCTACCACCTTAATCTGGTCAATCTCATATACTAATGTCTTATCTAAAACACTAATAGTAAATATATCATGAAGATTTAACTTATCAAGATGTGTAAACAAATCTGCACTTGGAAGTCCTCTATGCCCTGATAGCACACAATGAGTATTTTCGCCTCCCACCGGAAGACTTGAACCCTCAAGATGTCCGACAGCGACCTGTAATACACCATCACTTGTTCCATGATAAATTGGAAGTTCCACATTTATTTTAGGAATGGAAATATATCCCATAATGCCTGTGCCGGATACATCTAAAATATCATTATATCCTTCTACCGCATCAGGATTACTATAATCAATCATTCCTTTTTCATATATTTTCTTATTATAGTCAACTGCTTCATTATACATGGCCTCTTTTTCTTCTTTATCCATGTTGTTTACAATATTGCTATATTCTCTTATTACTTTTTTCTGCTCTCTATTGTTCAGAAAATTACTTACTGTTGGATATAAAACAAGTAGGAGACCAATTAGAAATATTATCCCGAAGAATATTGTAGATAAATGTTTTTTCACCTTAGCCTCCTAGTTATTTGTTTTAATTTATTAATTAGATTCTATTTAATTTTTTCTTAACAACTAATGCAATTGCTGCAACTGCCATAAGAACGGCACCACCGATATAGAACATCTTTGTACCCATACCACCTGTAGTTGGAAGATTTGATTTCTTTGTATTAGGAACTTTAACTGTTACCTTACCATTAGTATAATCTGTAGAATCAACATCAAGTGATGCTGGTGTATCAACTGTTGCTGTAATAGCTGTAATAGCTGCATCAGTTATTGTTGAATCAATTTTAATTGTAATATCCTTTGTAAGCTGCTGGTATACACCTGCCGGTGCTTTAATTTCCTTTAATTTATACTCATCTTTTGCATCTAAACCGATGATTTTTATTAGTTCTGTTGCTGATGATGTTAATACACATCCTGTTACACCTTCATATAAATCAACCCATTCTGTTACTTTTTTATTTGCATCTAATTTTGCATATTTACCAGCTGAATTAATTAATACGAATTCTGCACCTGTAAGTTTATCGTTTGTATTTGCATCATACTTATTTACATCAAGTTCGTATGTAAATACTACTACCTTATCCTCTGGTGTTTTATCTGTTGTATTTTTAGTACCATCTGCTTTAACATTTGGGTTGTTTGAATAAACTAAATCAACTGTGTTTGGGTTACCAGGATTACCAATTACTGCTGCATCTTTTAAAGAAGCCTTATATGTTACAATAATCTTATTGTCTTTTGTTAAACCTGATGTTAACTGATTAGTTTTTAAGTTTTCACATGTAATTGTTACTTTTCCTGATGCTGATGTATCAACTGTAAATGCTTTTGTAATATCTGTTCCATCTTCTCTATCAATTGTTACTTTTACACTTGTTGAATCAAAGTCCATTCCTGTAAATGTATCTTCGAATTGATATGTGTAATACTCATAATTAGCATAATCTGTTGGAAGTGTACCTGTTAATTTGAATTCTACTTCCTGTTTAAGCTCTGCATCTGCAACTTTTCCCCATGCATCTGTAGAATCTTCCTTAACATGTTTCTCTACTGTAGGTACATCTGACTTTGGCTCAATTGTAATTGTATTTCCTGCTACAGCTACTAAATATAATGTATATGCTTCTGCTTTATTATTATTATCTAAAATACTATTCTCTTTATCTTTAATTAAATAGTAACCTGATGGTACAGTTGCAGTAAAATTATCATTCGTAATCGTAGCAGCAAGATTATTGGTTGTACCATCTAATTTTGACTCATCAACATATTTAAGAATCTCTTCTAACTTTGCTCTATCAGATGAAGCACTCGCTACACCTGCTAAATTATTAAGTGTTTCAGATGGTACTGCATCACCTACAAATTTTCCACTTGGTAACTTTGCTACAGTACCGTATTTTGCATTTGAAAGAGTATTATTTGAATCAACATCTCCTGTAAATATCTGGTATACTTCATAAGTATGTCCATTTTTAGGACCATTAACGGTTACATCAGCTGCTGATGCAATAGTTCCCATTGATAGTGTTGTTACAACGGCTAATCCCAATGTAAGGATTTTCTTAATAATTCCTTTTTTCATTCTCATTGTAATCATTCCCTTTCTTACCTTTTATTAGATATATATAGCATATACAACTTACTATCATAATTGCAAAACCTGTATACACTAGTTTTTCAGCGCCAAACCCACCTGTTTTTGGTAAATTATAACGCATTATATAATAGTTATTAACTGTTGCAGTTCCTGAATTACCATCAGTAGCATTCTCATCTGCATCTACTACATCACCCGGCTTATATTCATAATTATTAAGCTTGTAAGTAGTATTATCTATTTCATAGTAATTATCTCCATTCTTAACACATTCCACAATCCTGTACTTTAACTTCACTCTGTCTGCACTTAGATAATCATCATAGACATCTAAATTATCAATCTGCTTTTTATAGGATTCTGTACTCGTAAGAGTATAATTACCATCTTTAACATCAGTCCAGGTCTGACCATTATCCTTTGACACCTGTAATTTTACATATATAATATCAGGTCTTGTCTGACCTTCATCATTATACCAATTTTTCTGTATTATAATTGATGTCGTAGGCTTCTTGGCATTCACAACCGTATATGTGTCTTTGTTACCTGTATTAAGAGTCTCATCATATGTGATTACACCACTAAATGTATTGTTGGTAAATGTAATCTCTCCTGACCTTACTTTGTCACCATTGCTTTTTTCTACAAGTACCGTATTTTTAACAATTCCCGTATCATCAGAAGTTGACTCTGTTACGGTGTATTCCGTTCCAACCGGAATTCCCGTAATTACCGGAGTTCCATCTACTGAATTACCATCTACTGTATAAGTAAATCCCGAAGCTGTCTTTGTAGCAACGATTACAACCGTTACTTCTGTCTCTCCCGCTTCCGTTGTCAATCCAATTCCACCGATATTACTGAATTTGATTGTAAATGTGTATTTTCCACCAACATTTAATGGTGCAGAAGCAAGTTCTGTTTTCTCTATACTCAGACTACCTGTTCTTACTTTGTTGGTGTAATTTAAACTGATTGAAATATCACTATTATCACTATCAGGTGAATCATATGATCTGAACACTATTGTATTGGCATCACTAGGTTTTTCCTTTATACCATTTTTTGAATACTGACTTTCATTTGCACCGGTTTCAGTACCTATCGTATCAAGAATCTTTTCAATTCTTCCATCATCAATTCCTAACAATGTATTTGTGCCATCTGAGATAACACTTTTCGTTATACTGCCTCCATTTTCCGGTAATACAGAAGTTGCTGGTATACCGTAAGTATAACCTCCGGTAATATCTATACCATTATTAACTACCGTTACCGTTGTATCATACAAGGCTTTCTGTGCATCATTAAGAATCTCGTTAATCTGTATATAGCTTCCCTTTCTGAACTGTTCATTAAATATAGCTTTTTTTCCTGTTGTCAGATTAAATGTTCCGTTTCCATCTACAGTTCCCATACCTGATGAGCTGCTCGAAGTCTTTACAATATCCTCTACAGAATATTCAGCACCTGTAGCATTTTCGAGGTTACCACTCGTTGCAGAGCCATAATCTTTAATTCCTTTCTGGCTTCCCGCATCAAGTAATGCAAAACTCTTAAATACAAAATTGTCAAAGAACGTATATGTCTGAACATCATTTTCGACACCAATAGATTTTATCTTAGTTGTATCAAGCGTATCATAACCTGTTAATTTAGTAAGGTTCACTGATAAATTATACCATGTATCTGTTGCTGATATTGAACCGCTGCACACATCATCTGTTAAGTTGCCATATGCTTTATATCCACTTGCATCCTCAACAACTATGTAAATCGAATCCCTTAGTTGTCCTGTTGTTCCACCTTCTGTTGCCACACTAAATGTCAGAAAATTTCTTCCCTTAATATCTATGTTTCCACCACTATCTGAAGCAAAAGAGATAAGCCTTCTATTTCTTGTAGTATCATCAGATGCCGTTCCACTTGCCGACCATTTTATAACATTACTATGTGAACCATATACGTCTATCTTTCCGGTAGTCTGATATGCTCCGGTTCCCTGGCTAATATCACTTCCAAATGTAATATCTCCTGTAAAATCTTTTGCAAATGTTACATCTGACAAATTATTATCTGATGATACATATGTTCCATAATGTGTTGCCAAATTTTTAATATTATAATCAAATGACTGTTTACTGTTGAAATAATCTTTAAATATACTGTTTACATCAGTTGAATCAACCTCTTTAGATACTTCAAGAGTATCAACTACATTCATACTGAATGCAAGTGATAAGTTTGATTCCCACTGACCTCTTTCCATGAAGTAGATAACCATTTCATGAGTCTTACCTGTATCATAACTTGTTGGCTGTTCACCATCGATTACACCTGATGTACTGTAGTAATACTTATCCGTTATGACCCTGTTTGCATTATTACCAGATGCAATATAATTTAATTGTCTTGCCAAATTTGAATCATATGTTGAATCATTTGAAGCTGCTGCTTTAGCCTTTGTCACATATGCGCTGTTAGTCCCAAAGTCTATAAGACCTGCAACATATCCATGGTCACCACCACAATCTAATACTAATTTTCCATCGATAAATACCCACACATCATCATCACCTGAGAATCTGAATTTAGATGAATAAAAGTTTCCATCTGTTCCCTGTACGGTACCATCGCTGTTAAGTTTAAAATTAATTGTAATCTTATTACCAAAGCCGTAATTGTAATATGAACTGTTATTCGCTGCAACTCCATTATTCAATGGGAAGAAACCATATTTATTTTTATTTAAATTAGTCTCAATTCCATCAGCTAATGGTTCACCTGTAGAATCGAGGTTTAAACTGTTATTATTAACCGTTCCTGCTGTTCCGTCTAACAGATATCTTCCCTCAACCTCACTATTCTTCTTAAGCTCTAACGAAGTTGAAGCACTATCAAACCACCAGTAGTTAACCGGCTCATCAAATATCTGCTTTCTTGTAAATGGGAAATCTACTTTTTCATAATATTTACCAACAACTGCGTTTTTCGAGTTATTTCCACTAAGGAAATCTTCATCAAAATGAGGATCAATAATATCATACGTTGTACCCTCTAACATTGGATATCCGTTAATCAGATTGCTTTTAACGATTCCAAGTGTTGCATAATCATAATATCCTGAAGAAACATTTCTATAATCTCCATTTTTATTCTCAATAGAGTTATTAAGTGAAAGGAAATTATGATTTGGTAAATTATTAACTTTATCTGAACCATATAAGTTCAATGTATCATTGAGTCCTGCAAAATAAGGAGTTCCGAAGTTAAGAATACTTGGCTGGAAATGTCCTGTGTATATAGGATATTTTACTCCGGCACCTGAATATGCACTGCTTAATGTCTGGTTAAACTCTCTAAACGGCATATATCTTCGATTGTTGTTGGCATCTGTATTAACTAATGCCCCACCAACGTATGTATCTCTGTTCTTTCCATTTAATTCATAATCTGTATAATAGTCATACATTGATGAATTAACCCATAAGATACCGCCATCTGTATCCTTTGTTCCGGTAGTTATATTGACTATCTCAGCATCTCTGTCTTTCTCAGCATCTTTCGTCTGTGAAGTATTAGTATCTTCATCAAATGTTCCCCAGTATCCGCCTCTCAAAGTATTATCATATAATACCGTATCACTTGTGTCAGCTATGAAGCAGTTCTGAGTCACATCATCCGGGCTGCTTATAATAGTCTTCGCACTATTATCGGTCCAACCACTTGTTCCCTCACTCATAAACTGGAATTTAGTATATGATGCATCTATCTTCTCATTAGTTACATAGATAAGCTGTCCATCGTATGAATCGTATCCATCAACCACTTTCATTGCAACTGTAATTGTACCTGATGAATTTGTAGCTTTACATATTACATTTTTTCTAGTGCTATTATTAGCACCATATATAGGTATTACATTCTGATAATAATATTCCGAATCTGTCGAAACATATTTAAGCTGTGAATATGTTGCATCAAAATAAATATATCTGCTTCCGGCTACATAATCACCGGCAGATGTATCAATACTATCACCCTTAAGTCTAACAAGATTACCACTTAAGTTACTCAGGCTGAAGCTTATGCTTTTTCCATCATAGGTAAGTGTCAACTGTGTGTTTTTAAGAATCTGATAACTTTCTAATATTCTGAAAGCTAAAGCATCTTTATTAGTTGTTAATTTTGTAAGATCATATTCTGTGCCATTTGCAACAATCTTAGCATTTGTAATATTTCCAAAAGATGCAGTATTTATATAAATAGTAGTATCTACATAATCAAAATACCATTTATCTGCTGTAAAGGCTCCTCCGCCCTCGGCATATACAACATAATTGCTTCCTGACACTAGCGATATCTCATTTGTTGGATTATACTCATTTGTTGGATTATACTCACTTTCTGAATTTTTTCTTACGAATTTAATTTTTCCTTCATTACTAAAATCTGAAGGAAGAACAAATTCCCATAGCCCATTACTGCCTGCATTTTTACAATCTATATATGTCTGATTACCTGAAGTATTATAGTAATACATTCTTGCATAACAAGCATCATCTGTAAACCAGGTCGTTCCCGATGCATCTAACCATATAGAATCTCCTGCCTGTGGAACACGATTCACTGCACTCTGATATTCTGCTTTTGCAACACTTGGTGTCTTTTCCTCTACTGAGTCATCATCAGTCATCGATATACCGATAATTTTCAACCTCCATGAAACACCAATCACTATAAGAACTGCTAGCATTGATATAAACATTGCTATTCTATATTTATTCTTATTAATAGCTTTCTTTTTACTGATTTGTTCATTAACTATATTTCTCATATTATCACCACTAATATTAATTAACCTTTCCTAATTTTTTTAAAGGCCAAACCCGAATCATTACCTTGCCGGCAATCTGATCCTTATCAACACAACCAATTATAGTATTTCTACTGTCTATTGATACTGATCTGTTATCACCAAGTACGAAATATTTATCTTCCGGTACCTGGAATGGATATGTAATATTGCTTTCTCCTAATGCCTTCTCATTAACATATGGTTCATCGATTACTTTTCCATTTACTTTTACATTGCCCTCGTCATCAATTTCCACAACATCTAAGGGACCTGCAATAACTCTTTTCAATAACAGTTTATTTTGCCAATAGAAACCACATATATCACCTGTTTTGAATTTATTTGTTTTATACAGCACAACTATATCATCATCATCTAAGCTAGGCTCCATACTCTTTCCCGACACCTGAAGCACCGGTAACATCAGTGTAGCCACAAGAGATGCAATAGCTGCAATAACAATTAAAATATAAATTATATTAAATATTATTCTGAAGTGCTTCTTTCTGTGTTCTATACGTTCTTTCTCAGCATTTACCTCCTCAGGCGTTGGAATAGGTATTGCATTTTTGTTATTACTTTCATCCATAATTATCACCCGTCTATTTTTCGTTTCATATATTCTCTTATCTCTTCCCTCGCCATTCTCTTAACTGACTCTACATATTGGTCAGCCGCCGCCTGTGCAGTTTCAAATACTTTGTTTAACTTAAGGCTTGCTTCCGCAATAGAACCTGCATTGTTCAAAATAATATTTTTATCATTGAGTATTTTGGTTAATTTCTTATTCTTATTCGTAAGGACAATATTTTCCTTCTGAAGCTCTATAATTATATCTATCAGCTCTGCTCTTCCTAATCTTTTTAAATCTCTATCTGACATTGCATCACTCCAAAAATAATATCCTCTATTTTTTTGTTATTATAATAAGAAAAATTTACTCTGTCAATTTATTTTTTGCGATTTTCAGATATTCCCAGCAATATAATCCGCTACATAAATTCCCGGGTCTTTGACACTTCATTTTTAGAAATATTATAAAAAATCTTTTATTTAAGCCGTTTTCGGTTTATTTTTTTGTCAAATTTTATG
>OMVQ01000038.1 GCA_900314555.1 uncultured Eubacteriales bacterium
CTGTACCCAGTGTTAAAATTTAAGGAAAGGAAATGTGGTGATTTCTTGAAATTTACTCTTGACAAGAGGTCACTTCATAACAGGTGAGAAAAGATGAAGATTATGGCAACGATTGAAGCAGATGGTAATGAACTTAATTTAGATTACCGAAGATTAATGCTTTCATTTTTAAAGAATGCATTACAGAAGAACAATCCGGAATTATATAACAATATGTATGGTGACGGAGTTACAAAGGAGAAAAATTTTGCGGCCGATATCAGAATGGGCTATGTAAAATATCTGAGTGACTGTATTCAATTAACAAATAATGAATTTGTATGGGAAATAGTTACGCCTGATTTGTTATTGGGAATAGATATTTACAATGCATTGCTTGGAGTAAGAAATATTGATTATCCGGCATATAAAGGTAATAAGATAAGGCTAAAGAAAATCAGAATGGAAAATCATAAACATTATGATGGCAATAGTGTTTTGATTCGATTTTGCTCAGGAATCTGTGTGAGAAAACATATAAAGGGAGAAAAGGATAAATACTTTTTCTTTGATGAAGAGGGCTTTTTTGAACAATTATTATGTAATCTTAAGATTCAGTTAAAAGATAGCGGAATTAATGATTTGGGTGATTTTGGATTAGAAGCTGTTGAAGCAAAAAGAGTATATTCTAAGACATTCGGAATAATTATACCAAACTCTGTTGGAAGATTCAGACTTACAGGTTCAAATGAGTTAATTAATTATTTGTGTCAGGCAGGAATTGGAAGCAGAAGAAATAATGCATTTGGAATGTTTGAAATTATCGGTTGAAAGGAGGATAAAATTGTTAGATGATAATTATGTAGAATTTAAGTTAAATGGTTCTTTTCTGAAGAATGCAGGAATAATGGGATTGTTAAGAATGTTAGAATGTAACGAATCAGAAGCTGTAATAGGAACAGATTATATTATAGAAGATAGAACTATTAAAGTATCAAAAGACTATATTCTTAAACAAAATCTAGGCTATTTATACGTTAAATCATTAGTACAATACTATGGACAAAATACTAAATTTATGAATCTATATAATAAAAAAGGTATGGTAGATTCATATATGTTAAAAGATGAGAGAACAGATGATGAAATGAAAATCATAGCAGATTCAATTAATGAAATGGGAGATATGCTGTTGAAAAACAGTTTTGTGTCCGGCTATGAAATAATTGATAAATATACCGATGCAACTACACTCAATGTTAATCGGATAAAGGAAATGAAAAAAGAGAAAGATGTATCCGAAAAATACAAGATATATTGTGAAATATACGAATTGTTAGAACAAAAAGAAGTACAGGATATAGTAATAATTAAAGACTTAATGTATACGAAACTGAATATGTTTTATGACAGTATATCATTTTTTCAGCCGAGCAATTTAAAGTCTGATATAGTAGAGTGTTATAACAAAGAATTTGTCATACCATTAAGAGATGAGATAGAAAATACAAAAGAGGGAAAGAAGCGTTGCATTGAATGTAGGAGAACTACGAATAATGTAAAAGCGATTTCTTTTATAAATCAGACAGATGATGTTAACAGAAAAAAATCGCATTACTGGAACCAAAAAGCAGATGCGCTTGCATGCCCATATTGTTCATTTCTGTATTCGTTAGTTCCATTAGGTTTTTGTTTTACCGGAGCAAATGCAGTGTTTATAAATATAAATACTGGTGTAGAACGAATGAAAGAGATGATGAATAAATATCTGTTAAAAGATGATGGAGAAAGAATATCCGAAAAAAGTAAGATATATAGAGTATTCACGTCAGAAGCAGCAGATATGGTTGAGAAAGGTTTAGCTAATATCCAGGTTGTAGTTAAGATGAAAGAACATAATGACTATGATATAAAGGTAATTAGCAAGGATATTGTCGAAGGTTTCAGAATAGCCCAGACCAATGCTATAGGAAAGAATCAAAACCGAGATACGGAAAAAAAAGGTATTCTGACAATGTTAGAAAAGATAAATGTTAAGGCAGATAACGGTTATATTAATGTATATGATATGGCAATGGAATGTATTCTTAACCGACGAAGCCTTTATTATGTATTTGATTCAATGTATATGCTGGCATTAAAGAATGGTTCAAGAGTGAACTATTTAAAAAATGTTTTAGATTTGCAATATATTTTCAGAGGAGGAAAAAACAGAATGAGTGATTTGAAAGAAATGTCAGATAAAGCTTATAATTGTGGTATATATGCCAGAACAAGACTTACAGATACGAAAATTGCTGACAAAGACAATGCATTAAGAGGTGTTGTGTATAGACTTGAAAATAGTTTAACTATAGGTGATGTGGACCAATATTTAGATGCAATTATTAGAATATATTCAAGTAAAGGTATGCCTATTCCAGGTATATTTAAAGAAATGATGGAATCAGAGGAAAACTTTAATGCAATTGGAAGAGGGTATATATTAGGTTTAATGTATGAAAAATATGACCCTAGTGAAAAGAATGAAGAGAGAAAACAGGAGGAAAAAATTTATGAATAAGAATGGACTTACAATAACAGTTATCTTTGAGGCAGAAAGTGCAAATTATGGTGAGGGTATAGGAAATATTTCACAGTTGAAGAAGTTTACAAGGGCAGATGGCAAGATTTACTCATACATATCAAGACAGGCGGTAAGATACAATATAGTGCAGCAGATGCAGTGTGATAATACACCAATAGAGGATCAGGGAGTCGCACAGTTTGCTCCAAGTGCAACAATAGAGGATTATCCGGAAATAGATTTATTTGGATATATGAAGACTACTAAAGGTGGACAAACAGTACGTTCGGCAGCAGTAAGATTAAGTAATGCTATTGCATTGAAACCTTATACATCAGATATGGACTTCCTTACTAATATGGGAATTGCTAAAAGAGCAGGTCTTAATAATGCTATTGCACAGAGTGAAATTCATAATTCATTATATACATATACAATTACAATAGATTTAGACAGAGTAGGTATTGATGGAGAAATTGAAATAAGTAAAGAAGAGCGTGCTAAGAGAATTATTAAATTATTAGATACAGTAGAATTTCTGTATAGGGATATAAAAGGAAGAAGAGAGAATATGTCACCGATTTTTGCAATAGGTGGTGTATATGAGCGTAAGAATCCATATTTCGAAAATAGAATAGAAATGAATAAGACAAAGTTAAATGTTGATATGATTAAAGAAGTAGTTAATTCTTGTGATGATACAAAAGATAATACATATGTAGGTATGTTAAAAGGAAAATTCAGTAATATAGACGAAATAGAAGAGTTGAAGCCTTTGAGCATAGCAGAGATGTTTGATAAGTTAAAGAAAGAGGTTGAGGCATATTATGCATAAAGCGATAAGACTTAAGTTAAGTCAACAATTGCCTAATTACAGAAAAGCAACCAGTTTTCTTGTGAAAGAGAGCTATCCGTTACCACCATATTCAAGTGTAATTGGTATGATTCATATGGCATGCGGTTTTGAAGAATATCATGATATGAAAGTGTGTATTCAGGGTAAATATGTAAGTGACATAATGGACTTGGCAACATTATATAATTTCGGTATTAAATATGATGCCTCTAGACATTGGGGTAAAGTATTAAATGAAGATGGAAATTATGATGGAATCAATAGAGGAGTAAGAAATGTACATGAATTATCAGATGTTGAGCTGGTAATCCATATAATACCTAAGAAAGATGAAGATTTCGATGTTATACTAGATGGTCTTACATATCCTAAAAATTATCTGGCATTAGGTCGGCACGAAGATTTGGTAAGAGTTGATGGTGCGCCGGAAGTAGTTACATTAGAAGAATATGATGATTATGAAGATGACAATTATTATAATGAGTTATCACATAAAGACTACTCTATGTATGTTCCGGTAGAATGTATGGAGCAGGATAATGGTATGAAGAATTATGCTACTATATATGAACTTACTAAAAAGTATGAAATTAATAAGAAAACACATTTTAGAGAATGGACAGAAATTGTTGAGGCATATTATACTTCTGATTTTAGTAAGGTTACAGCAAATGCTTACAAAGATTGTTCAACAGGTGAAAAGTATTTAGTTTGTTTTGAGAGAGATTAGAGATTATTAATTACGAAAGTCGACGAAACAACTTGTATGTTTCAAAATCATAATTAAAAAATTAGTATATTTGATATATTTAGTGCCGCCTTTAGAGACGGCACTTTTAGAAAGAAGGGATAAGAATGAAATACTATGGAAAGTCAGAAGGCGATATTACTATAGAGCAGCATACTAAAGATGTAGAAGAAAGTGCAGATATTATACTTAATAAATATGATTCATATTTTAATGATACAGAAAAAAAGCTGATAAAGTTAGCATGCAGATATCATGATTATGGTAAATATAATGCGAATTTTACAAAACGTATGTATGATGTGAAAAATATAAAAATTGAAGAAAATGATATAAATGAAGCATTAAAAGTATATAAAGAGTTAAATTATGACAAATGCTTATATCCGCATGGATATTTAAGCTGTGCTTTTATTCCAAAAGATATATGTAAGCAGATAAGAAATGAAAATAGTGGTAATTTTAAGGCTTTAGTTAATGCTATTGTATATCATCATGCGAGAAAAATTTTGCCGGTAGATGAAGAAATTGACAAAATTATAAAAGAAGATTTACAAAAACGTTTTTCGGAAGAGGTAAATTCAAGATTTAAAAGGGAAATATGGTATAAAAATACATCAGTAATTAATGTTCCAACAGATGAATTATGGGTAAGATATGCCGTAATAAAGGGAATATTAAATCGTGCAGATTATTATGCGAGTGGGAAAAGAGATTTTCCATTAGAAATAGATGAGGTATTTGATAATAAGAGTAGTTTTAAAAATAGAATTGACTCAAATTATCCATTGGAAATAGATGGAATGTTCGAAGATGAATATCTCGGACAAAGAATAAAAAGGATATTAATACAGAAATATAATAATTTGCGAGATGTTCAAAAATATATGTATGAAAATAAAGATAACAATATTGTGGTGGTTGCATCAACGGGCAGTGGTAAAACAGAAGGTGCATTTCTATGGGCCGATGATTCAAAGGTATTTTATACATTACCTTTGCAGGTTTCCATAAATGCAATATATGACAGAATTGTAGATAAAAAAGAAGGCGCTTATGGTTATCCTACAGAGAAAACATCAATATTACATTCTAATGCGATGTCATATATGTTAAAAAAATATAAGGATGACAAAAGTGAAAATAATAGTGGAGGAAGTGAAGAAGATAATTATGCAGAAAATGCGTTAAAAAAATATACAATATCTAAAAATTTTGCATATCCGGTTACGATATGTACTATAGACCAGTTGTTTACATTTGTATACAAATATCCTGGCTCTGAAATTTTGTTAGCAACATTAAAACATTCAAAACTTGTTATTGATGAAATTCAGGCATATTCACCTGAGCTTATTGCAAAATTAATATACGGATTAAAATTATTAAGTTTAGCTGGAGGTAAATTTGCAATAATGACAGCGACAATGCCACCTATTATACAAGATTTTATGAAAGCAAATGGTATTGAATATAAATATGAGAAATTTATCTTAGAAAAGAACAGACATAAAATAGCATATTATAAGAATGATTTTGATTACGAAAAAATTATAAGTTATTCAATGGAACGAAAGGTATTAGTTATATGCAATACTGTAGCAAGAGCTCAGGAGGTGTACGATATTCTAAATGGAAAATGCGATAATATACATTTACTTCATGCAAGATTCATCAGAAAACATAAGCAGATGTTAGAAAATGCTATTATGAAATTCTCAAATGGAAATGAGAATGGTGTGTGGGTAACAACTCAGATAGTTGAGGCGAGTCTTGATATTGACTTTGATGTATTATTTACGGAAATGTGTACGGCAGACAGTTTATTACAAAGAATGGGAAGATGTTATCGCAAAAGAGATTATTGTTTAGAAGAAGCCAACATTCTTATATATGAAAATAAAGACATAGTAGATGAAACTAATGGTAGGAAACATATAAGGTCAGGATATGGAACTGTATATGAAAAAGAATTATATGACAGGTCTGCCATACTGATACAGAAATATAATAATTCACTTTTCACAGAGCAGCAGAAATTAGATTATATAGATGAAGTATACGATACTAAAGCATTACGAAATTCGGATAGTAATATATATAATAAAATTAATGATAATATTGAAAAATGTAAATCTATGTTCCAGGGAGAAGTTGATGGTAAAGATGCTATAAAAATGTTCAGGGATATTGAATCGCATATGTTGATACCGAATTCTATTTATGAATCGATAGTTAATGATGGTACTATGGAAAAAATAGAGATTATGTTATCAGATGATAGAAAATCAAAAAAAGAAAAGGGTAAAAATGAATTAATGGAATACGTAGTTACCTGTTCTTATGTAAAAAATGATATATATTCAATAAATGAATATTTAGATAAGTACGATATAAATCGAACAATGTGTATATATGAATTTGATGAAGAGAATCTAAAAGGCAGAGGATTATCTACAGAAGAAGACGAATGTATGATAATTTAATATTATCTGTTTATGGTACATTATCGTTTCGGTTATCACTACAAGACGAATGTATGGTGATTTAATATTATCTGGAAATGGAGGGTTTATGGTAAAGGTTACAGGCATGATGGTTTATTATTATAATGTATGTAAAAGAAAATTATGGTTCTTTTGCAACGAAATAAATATGGAGGAGGAAAGCGAGGATGTAAAAATAGGAAAATTACTAGATGGAAAAAGTTATGTGCGTGAAGACAAACATATAAATATTGATAATGTTATTAACATTGACTTTTTAAATGACAAACATATTCTAAATGAGGTAAAGAAAAGTAATAAAATTGAAGATGCATCAATATGGCAGGTAAAGTATTATCTGCACTATTTGAAACAAAGAGGAGTTGAGTTGACTGCCAGAATTGATTATCCATTATTGAAAAAGACACTTGATGTTAGCTTATCAGAAGAGGATGAAAAATGTATAGAAGAAATGATTAAGGAAATAATTGATATATCTAATTCAGATGAAACACCGAGTAAACTTGAAACTGGTATTTGTAAAAAGTGTGCATATTATGACTTATGCTATATATAATATGTTTGGGAAAGAGGTTGGATATGAGAGATAGTTTATATATTTACAATAACGGACAGTTACATAGAAAAGATAATTCTTTACAGTTTGTCGATTCCGGAGGTATGAAAAGAGATATACCAATTGAAAGAGTAAATGATATTTATATAATGAATGAAACAACACTTAATACAAGTTTATTAAATTTTTTATCACAAAACAAAGTGACAGTACATTTCTTTAATTATTACGACTTTTATATAGGGAGCTACTATCCCAGAGAAAGTATGTTATCCGGAAAATTATTAGTAAATCAGGTGCAACATTATACTGATAATGAAAAGCGTCTTATAATTGCGAAAAGAATTATAAAAGGTGCTTCAGCCAATATTTATCGAAATCTACGTTATTATAACGGAAGAGGTAAAGATGTTAGCAGTTATATGCAGGATATACAAGAATACAGAAAGAACATTGACAAGGCAACAAGTGTACAGGAATTAATGGGATATGAGGGAAATATACGAAACAGGTATTATGATGCCTGGCCTATAATCATTGACCAGAATGTAGAATTTGATAAAAGAGTAATGCATCCACCTAATAATATGATGAATAGTCTTATATCATATGTTAATACATTAATTTATACCAAAACATTATCTGAAATATATATGACACAACTTAATCCTACAATAAGTTATTTGCATCAGCCGGGAGAAAGAAGATTTTCATTATGTTTAGATTTATCAGAAATTTTCAAGCCTATAATAGGTGACAGATTGATATTTTCATTATTAAATAGAAATCAGATAACGGAAAAGAGTTTCTCAGATGGGCTTAATAATTTACATCTCACACAAAGAGCATCAAAAATAATTGTTTCGGAACTAGAGAGTAAATTAAAAACAACAATAAAACATAAAGATTTAGGAAGAAGTGTTACATATCAATATTTAATCAGACTAGAGGCTTATAAATTGATTAAACATTTGCTTGATGAAAAAGAATATGAACCATTTGAAATCTGGTGGTAGAAAGGAAATGTTAGATATTATGCTATATAGTGTTATGATTGCCGCGTTATCGATGCACTCTGTATACGTTCTAAGCTCGTAATAGTTGTATAGTGTTATTACTGACTAAATTTAAAATATAGTGGCAGAAAGGAAAAGAAAATGTATATTATATTAGTATATGATATTGTTATGGACAATGATGGTAAGAAGATTTTACCTAAAGTGTATAAATGTTGTAAAAAGTATTTAACACATATTCAAAATTCTGTTTTCGAGGGCGAGTTACAAACTTCGCAAATTCTAAGATTACAGTCAGAAATGCAGGGTTTCATAAGAAAGGATAAGGATTCTGTTATAATATTCAAGTCAAGAAGTGAAAGATGGTTGCAGAAAGAGTTCTGGGGTAAAGAAGATGACAAAATGTCATTTATAATATAAGTCTAATGAACAATTGATAATGTAGTGCCTAAGAAAAATTGTCGACCTAAAATAGTGACAAAAACCGGTCAGATTGACAAAGGTTGTATTTTAAAGAAATTTATTAAAAAATTGAAATCGTAGTTAAGAAAAAATGCATTGTCTGGATGGAAATATTATGGGTTGACAAAAGCAGTAGTTTTTATTAGGCTATTATTGGGTTGCAATGGCAACGGATTTGAATAGAACCATAGTGGAATGTAAATATATTTGTGTAAGTCCAATAAATTGGACACTCAACTATTTGAATAGAACCATAGTGGAATGTAAATATGAGCGACTACAAAAGAGTATTTAACTTGACAAAAATTTGAATAGAACCATAGTGGAATGTAAATTCGGAATCCCTTATGTTCTCAAGTTGTAAATCCTCATTTGAATAGAACCATAGTGGAATGTAAATTTAGAAGTAATAGCTGAAAGATTGCATATATCTTATATTTGAATAGAACCATAGTGGAATGTAAATTATTGAAGGAAATCCAGCCCCATCAGTTGTCTTAATATTTGAATAGAACCATAGTGGAATGTAAATAAAGCTGGAAGTAATATAAGAGCTATCCATTTAAGATTTGAATAGAACCATAGTGGAATGTAAATGAACGTATATTCAAATTATCAATCTCTACTCTTAATTTGAATAGAACCATAGTGGAATGTAAATATTGTTTTCATGAAAGTAGTCTCCCCAGTTATATGATTTGAATAGAACCATAGTGGAATGTAAATTATAAATTTAAAGCAAACAACTTTTAATTCTTACACTATTTGAATAGAACCATAGTGGAATGTAAATAAATCAACTACTTTAGTGTTATAACATTTAATATATTTGAATAGAACCATAGTGGAATGTAAATAAATTTATAGTCTTTTGATTTATAATTTGTGAAACTGATTTGAATAGAACCATAGTGGAATGTAAATCGTTATATTCATTCATCATAGTATCAAATTCGTTTTCAATTTGAATAGAACCATAGTGGAATGTAAATTTAATAGCAACACCTGCCGCTTGCTTTGTAACTCCAATTTGAATAGAACCATAGTGGAATGTAAATTTCAATGACTGTGTTTGTATTTTTTTGTATGTATCGATTTGAATAGAACCATAGTGGAATGTAAATTTCAATGACTGTGTTTGTATTTTTTTGTATGTATCATTTGAATAGAACCATAGTGGAATGTAAATATTGTAGGAACAAACGACTTTATACGTACTACAAAGGATTTGAATAGAACCATAGTGGAATGTAAATTTCTTAAATGTTTTTAGTGTTTTTAGTTTCTTATAATTTGAATAGAACCATAGTGGAATGTAAATTCAGCATACCAAAAATATCTTAATCCATTAGGACCAATTTGAATAGAACCATAGTGGAATGTAAATACAAAAAAACAAAAGTGCATATCTCTTGCAATATTCATTTGAATAGAACCATAGTGGAATGTAAATTTTATTGCCTTTTTATATTCCATTTGACTCCCTCATTTGAATAGAACCATAGTGGAATGTAAATTTAATAGCAACACCTGCCGCTTGCTTTGTAACTCCATTTGAATAGAACCATAGTGGAATGTAAATGCGGCAGAACGCAAGAAAAGTAAACTTGCATTGCTATTTGAATAGAACCATAGTGGAATGTAAATACTGGAGAAGCTAAAAAACCGCATTGGCACGTTATGTATTTGAATAGAACCATAGTGGAATGTAAATACTGAATTCAGTTTTATTCTTTAAATAGTCATATAATTTGAATAGAACCATAGTGGAATGTAAATTTCTATATGACTTCTTATGTCTTTAATAAAGTCATAATTTGAATAGAACCATAGTGGAATGTAAATAGTTTATAATTGTTAATTCGAAATATTGAACGACATTTGAATAGAACCATAGTGGAATGTAAATATACAAGACCATATCGGGTGTAAATCCACCATCTTCAATTTGAATAGAACCATAGTGGAATGTAAATTTTTTTTACAAGCAAAAAAAAGAGTATTTTTATTTATTTGAATAGAACCATAGTGGAATGTAAATGCGAAATTAAAGATATAGAACATCACGTAACACGTAATTTGAATAGAACCATAGTGGAATGTAAATGAAGAATTATCAACTACTTTATCAGTCACATTATATTTGAATAGAACCATAGTGGAATGTAAATTCTTGAATATAATCAACTAATATCTCAGAATCTTCTATTTGAATAGAACCATAGTGGAATGTAAATCCATCATCATATTGCTTAATTAAATTTATATTAAATTTGAATAGAACCATAGTGGAATGTAAATTTAGTAGGAAACCTTAGAACAGTAGATTTGAAATTGATTTGAATAGAACCATAGTGGAATGTAAATCTGAAATCTTCAATTCCTATAAATCCATCTCTTTATTTGAATAGAACCATAGTGGAATGTAAATTTAGGTATATCAATATTTAGCCCTGCAATTTCTTTATTTGAATAGAACCATAGTGGAATGTAAATTCATTATAAGAATTAAGAATTACACTTGATGAATTGGATTTGAATAGAACCATAGTGGAATGTAAATGTTGGCATATTGAAGAATTGTTCGAACATAAAGTCATTTGAATAGAACCATAGTGGAATGTAAATGTATTTGGATATAATTTATGTGTAACTGTGTCATAATTTGAATAGAACCATAGTGGA
>OMVQ01000096.1 GCA_900314555.1 uncultured Eubacteriales bacterium
CTCTTAATCAGGGTGTCCAGGGTTCGAACCCCTGGAGGCGCACTAGAAGTACCAGTTTTGGAAGCTCGACTTCCGGGGCAGGTGCTTTTTTTGTGTTTATTTATATATTTATATTATATACATTGTTTATCATAAATTTATTTTGCAACCACCCATTTATATGTTATACTTTTATATATAATTTCTAAAAGATTCCCTGAATATATTTCTATAAAATTTTTATTTTTCAGACATTTTTTACCATAGAAATGTAGTGTCTGGTATGGTATATATTTTGTTATATATAGCTATATATTCGGTATTTATCATATAAATTTCAAATCTAAAAGCGGAGGTAAAAATGGATAAACACAAATTCGAGAAGAATAAGAAATATTATACCATTTCCATGTATGTTCTTATTACTTTTATAGTTGCCATTATTGCATTTAAACTTATATGGAACTGGGGTTCTACACTTCGGACAATGCACAAAATACTTAATGTACTTTCACCATTTCTAATTGGTATTTTCATTGCGTATTTGATGAATCCTCTTGTTAAATTAATAGATGGCAAATTGCTCAAGAAAATTTTCAGGATTAAATCTGATAGAGTAAGAAAATTCATATCAATACTCTTTTCATATGTCATTGTTCTTGGAATAATCGCAATATGTATTTCTATTATTGTACCTGAGATATATTCAAGTCTTAAGAATATTTATGACGGTGTGCAGGGTTCTTATGACAAACTCGTTAATTTCCTTGATAAGACCAGTAAGGAACACCCTAATTGGGATATAGAATATATTACATCCGTTGTTAAGGATAACAGTTCAAAAATAATTGAATTTGTCCAGGGTTCTCTTGATACAATCCTGCCATTATTGTACAATACTTCTATATCGGTTATTTCATGGGTTATTAACCTGATTATAGCAATTATGGTATCCTGCTATATGCTCATTGATAAGCAGCGACTTCTTACCAATTGTAAGAAAGTAATATATGTTATTTTCAAGAAATCACATGCTGATAAGATATCACAGACATTAAGCGAATGTAATAAAATCTTTGGAAACTTTATCATTGGTAAAACAATTGATTCAACCATAATAGGTTTTCTCTGCTTTCTGTTTATGAACATTCTAGGACTCAAATACTCAATGCTTATAAGCGTTATAGTAGGTATTACAAATATGATTCCGTATTTTGGACCATTTATCGGTGCAGTTCCCGGAGTTCTTATATTACTTACCGTTAATTGGAAATATGCTTTGGTTTTCGGTGTACTGATACTTGCCTTACAGCAATTTGATGGCTTATATCTTGGTCCAAAGATACTTGGAGAAAGCACAGGGCTTCGTCCTGTCTGGATAATATTTGCCATAACTGTCGGTGGCTGGCTTGCCGGACCAATTGGTATGTTCCTAGGTGTTCCATGTGTTGCGGTAATCGCATTCCTTACAGACAGGGTAATAAGCCGAAAACTTACTGAGAAAAATATTTCAGACGAAGATTTAACAGTCAAATAAATTATAATATGCAGATTGGAGAATAGTGTAAAAAATAATGCCGATGCGATTATTTTTTACACAGTTATATTGTGCCGCAGACGTCACAATATAACTTTTATCGCAGGGCTGAATTTAATATTCAGCCCGCGATTCCTCCGATGAGAACGTCTGCAGATTGGAGAATAGTATGAAAATTTTAAATGCAGATAATTTTGAAAATGAAGTTTTAGAATCAGATATGCCTGTAATCGTTGATTTTTACGCAGATTGGTGTATGCCTTGCAAGGTTATGACACCTGTTGTAAATGAAATTGAGAAAAAATATATTAATTCAATTAAGATGGGCAAAATTAACATTGATGAAAATCCTATGGTAGCACTTGACTATCGTGTACTTTCGATACCAACTCTTTTATTTATTAAAGATGGTAAAGTGTTAGGCAGACTTGAAGAAGCCGTTACTAAAAATGTGGTTGAAACTAAGATTAAGAAATACTTTAACCTGTAAAACATATATGTAAATGAAATAAGATGGCGAAAATTGAATCAGAAACATACCTAATTATGATTTCCAATTCAATTTTTACCATCTTTTATTCTTTATGGAATCTTGATATCTATTATCCCAAATATCCCAAAATATTTTTACTTTGGGTTAAGTAAATTATATACTTCGTCCATCGACCTCTTAAAGTTGCAGCAACACCTGTTGAACCATCTTTCATCAAAATGTCTGTGACAACATCTCCTTCTGCCACATCTTTTAATCTTACAGAAACAACATTTTCTGCCCATTATTTTACCCCCTTTACACAGCTCCATATGCTTTATAAAAAATATACTTTATAAAATTTACTATAAAAATACATTTAATCCCTGTATTTTCTAAGAAAAATTTAAGTATATCTATTTCATATGGTACCTATATCTTCCTATTATAATGTATTCATTTTATACTTTTTTGACATACGCTATATAGACATATGATATATAAAAAAGCAGGAGGTTATTTTTCTCCTGCTTTTTGGGTTTGATTAAATACTCGAATATCTGCTCAAAATGTTTATATACATCAAATTACTTTCTCGAAGCTACAAGCTTGCAGATAGGATTTCCAAGTCCCACGAACTTCTCCTCATATTCAGTCATCACATTACCTTTATAGATATCGGCTTCCTTATCGCTATGGAGATCGAATGTATATTCATCAATTTTAAATGCTGTTTCAGGTATTTCCTCTAAAGAGAAATCAAACAAGCCTCTGTTGTCAGTCTTGAATTCTACTTTGCCATCAGGTTTTAATATCTCATCATATCTGGCGAAGAACTGTCTCGATGTAAGACGTCTCTTAGCATGTCTATCCTTTGGCCATGGATCAGAGAAATTAAGATATATTCTGTCCACTTCTCCTTTTTCAAAAGCATCACATATTTCTACTGCGTCCATTCTGATGTATATGAGATTATTAAGTTCTATGTCTTTTCTCTTCTCAATTGCCCTGATTAAAACACTTGAATATTTCTCAATTCCAATGTAATTGATATCCGGATTTTGTAATGCAAGCTCCGTTATAAACTTACCTTTACCCATACCGATTTCAATTCTTATTGGATTGTCATTGCCAAACACTTCATTCCATTTTCCTTTATGCTCTGCAAAATCATTTATGGTAAATTCACTTTCTGCTATTGCTTCTCTTGAACCTTTTACATTTCTTAATCTCACTAAATTATACCTGCTTTCTTTCATTTCTACTAGAATTTTATACGAAGTTAGAGAGACAAAAAGTCTCTTTTCTCTAACTTGATACCCACGAATTGCTCCACAGCAAGCTGCTCCCGCAATTCTGCCAATATGAGAAATCCGTTGATTTGTTGTACAAATCACTACTTTCTCATATTGGGCGGGTTCCAAGGTCAAAAGCCTTATCATGCAATTCAAAACGTCTTTTGACTTTGGAACCCTGGAATCATATATATTAGAATGATACCTTATTATCTTTCAAAAAAAAAGTCCTTTTTTTCAAAAATTCTCAATAAACAACTTTTTAAAAATAGTGGTTGAAATTTTTATTTTAAAGGTGTATTATGCGTATAATTGGATTGAAAAAGGAGTGTGATTATACATGGAATATCAAGTTGAACAAGTTATTTCCGAATTATCCAAGATAGACAGTGCTTCTGAGAGCATACTTACTTCCGCTGATAAAGAGAAAGAAGATTATGCTAAGGAGATGTCTGAGAAAACAGAGTCACTCGACAGAGAACTTGAAGAAAATGTTAAAAAACACATTGAAGAATTCAAAGTGAAACTTCAGGCGGACAATGACAAAATTCTCAAGCAGATGCGAGCAAACACAGAAAAAGATTTACAGAAATTAGACGATGCTTTTAAAACCAATCACACAAAGATGGCCGGGGATATTTTTGCCGAGCTTATAAAGGAGTGATTTGATGAGTAATCTATTAGCTTACAGTGGCCTTACAACTAAAGTTCGTGCAATGGAAAGCAATCTCATTACTCATGAAATGTTTACTGAAATGGCGGGACTGTCCTCAGTAACAGAAGTGGTTAATTATATTGGTAACCTAAAATCTTATAAAGATATCTTCAGTAGCGTTGACGTTAACGGATTGCATCGTGGCGACTTAGAACGCTACTTATTGCTATCCAGCTATAAAGATTTTGGTAAGCTTTATAATTTCGCCTCCGTCAAACAACGTAAATATTTAGAAATATATTTTATGAGATATGAAACACATATTTTAAAACAGGTGTTTCGCGAACTGGCAGATAAGCATAAAGTAATTATGGATCTGTCTGTTATAAAGCCATATTTTGAACGTTTTTCTGATTTAGACCTTGATGCCATATCGAAATCTACTTCAGTAGACGAATGTGTTTTAGCAATAAGTAATACACAATATGCAGCACCTTTGAAGCGTATACACGACTTGGGAAATAATCCATCATTATTCGATTACGAACTTGCATTAGATTTATTATATTTTGAGACGATGTGGAACAGTCGTGACAAATATCTGAAAGGAATTGACCATAAGGTCATAACCGAAGCCTATGGTTATAAGATAGACCTCTTAAATCTTCAATGGATATACAGAAGTAAGAAATATTATAATCTTAAACCTGCACAGATATATTCAATGCTCATACCTGTAAATTATAAATTAAGCAATGCTCAGATAAAACAGCTTGTAAATGCGGATAACATAAGCGCCATGTCTGAAATGTTTAAATCAACTTATTATGGTAAAACATATAATGATAGTGAATTAAATGATAATTCATACGAAGCTATGTATGAAACTTACCTGAATAAAATATATTCATTATCATTTAGAAACAATCCTTATTCTCTTGCATGTGTAAATACATATTTGCACCGGAAGAATCAGGAGATAGCAAAATTAATATCTCTTACCGAGTGTGTAAGGTATTCACTTCCGGTATCAGAGATAAACGATATATTGTATAATTCGGAGGTGAAATGAGTTGATTGAAAAGATGAAATTCGTCAGTATCACAGGACCTAATGATGATATTGACAGAGTTATAAATCAATATTTATCAAAATATGAAATACATCTTGAAAATTCTATGTTGGAATTGCAATCATCTAATTATGTTTCCCCTTATTTAGAGGCGAATCCGTATAAAGAATTTCTATCTAAAGGAAAAGAACTTCTTGCGTATATAGATACAAAGGATATAACATATTTAGATAACATTACTGTTGAAATGGCAGGTAACATCATATCTAAGACCAGCCGTCAGGTTCGTAAATATCAGAATAAGATTGCCGAACTTGAAGATATTAAGAAGGACTTAGAAGACAAATATAATAAGATTAATCCATTTGTGGATTTGAATTATGATATAAGCAGTATTTTACATCTTAAACATATCAAATTCAGATTTGGACGAATTCCTAAAGAATATTTTTCAAAATTAGAAGATTATATGTCTAATAACGATAACTCCGTTTTTGAAAAATGTCTTACAGACAATGAATATGTCTGGGGTGTTTACTTCGTTCCTGTTGATGAAGCTAATAAAATTGATGCAACTTATACATCAATGCATTTTGAGAGAACATTTATCCCTGATGAAGTTAACGGAACACCTGAGAAAGCCTGTGAAGACCTTACTAATAAGATTAACGATTTAAGCGTTAAGATAGAAGGACTTAATGAACAGGTTAAAGCCAAAGTTCAAAAAGAACAGAATGCAATTGTTACATCATATGAGAGAATTAAGATTGCATATGAGAACTTTGATGTAAGAAAGATGGCTACCCACACGAATAATGATGGCGAAATATTCTATATCATTTGTGGCTGGATGACTGAAAAAGATTGCGACAGATTCATAGGTGAGATTAAAGATGATGACAATGTCGTATGTATCGTAGAGGACCGTTCAGGAAGAAAAGACAAGACACCTCCTACAAAGCTTAAGAATCCTAAGATTTTTAAACCTTTCGAGATGTACATTAAGATGTATGGACTTCCTGCTTATAACGAATTAGATCCTACAATATTCGTTGCACTCACCTATTCATTCATATTCGGTGCAATGTTTGGTGATGTCGGTCAGGGATTAGTTTTAGTCATAGCAGGCTTTCTTCTCTACTACTTTAAGAAGATGGACCTTGCAGCAATTATTGGAACATGTGGTATCTTCTCAACATTCTTCGGTTTTATGTTCGGAAGTATATTCGGTTTCGAAGATGTAATCCACGCAGTATGGTTAAAGCCGGTTGATGCAATGTCAAGCGTTCCACTGATTGGACGATTAAATACAGTGTTTGTCGTTGCGATAGGATTTGGTATGTTCCTTATCTTAGTAACAATGATTTTCCATATAACAAATGCAATTAAGAATAAAGACACAGAAAACATTTTCTTTGATACAAATGCACTCGCAGGTTTCGTATTCTATGGTTCGCTTGTAGCTGTTGTAGCATTATTAATGGCTCACAAGAAAGTTCCTGCAGGTATCGTACTTGCCATAATGTTTGGTGTACCGCTTATATTAATTGCACTTAAAGAACCACTTACACATTTAATAACTAAGACAAAACCTGAAGAAAAGACAGGTATTGGAATGTTCATTACCCAGACATTCTTCGAATTATTTGAAGTTTTGTTAAGTTATTTTTCAAATACATTATCATTTATCCGTATCGGTGCATTCGCAGTCAGCCATGCATCTATGATGGAAGTTGTACTTATGTTAGGTAAAGCTGAAAGTTCATCACCTAACTGGGTAGTAATAGTTCTTGGTAACTTATTTGTAATCTGTCTTGAGGGACTTATCGTTGGTATCCAGGTATTACGTCTTGAGTATTACGAAATGTTCAGCCGATTCTACAGCGGCAGCGGCAGAGAATTCAAACCATTTAAACATGTAAGTAGTTTTTCTACTGAAAAATCTAAATAAATAAAGCTGATTATTATCAGCATAACTTACGAATTTAAGGAGGATTAATTTATGTTAGCAGTAAAAATCACTTTAGCAATCGCACTTATTCTTAGTATTGTAGTTCCATTTGGAGCATATGCCATTGGAGAAAAATCAAGAGGTCATTATAAGAAGAGCCTCGCTATTAATATAATTTCTTTCTTCGGCATCTTAATTATTTCACAGATAGTAATGTTTACAGGTAATGTTTCAGCCGCAGAAGCTGCTACTACAGCTACTTCAAGTGGTCTTGCAACAGGTCTTGGTTATATCGGTGCAGCATTAGTTACAGGTTTATCTTGTATCGGTGGTGGTATCGCCGTTGCAAGTGCAGCAAGTGCAGCTCTTGGTGCAATCAGTGAAGACCAGAGTATCCTTGGTAAATCACTTATCTTCGTAGGTCTTGCCGAAGGTGTTGCTCTTTACGGACTTATTATTTCATTCATGATTTTAAGTAAATTATAAGATACAGGAGTGGAGACAAATGTAAAATGATACCTGGTATTATTTTATACAACATGAATTTGCTTAAGTCTTTAGTAAATTCATGTCTGTCCTGTCACAAAACGCTCCGGAATGGAGACCGGTATGAAGATATTTTTAATCAGTGATAACGTAGATACCCAGACAGGGTTACGACTCGCTGGTATTGAAGGCGTAGTCGTCCACGAAAAAGGCGAATTAAAAGATGCCTTAAATAATGCCTTATCTGATAAAGAGATTGGTATTATTCTCATAACAGAGAAATTAAGTTTTGAGTTTCCGGAAATTATAGATGATATAAAGCTTAACCGTAAGCAGCCACTTCTTGTTGAGATTCCTGACAGACATGGTAGCGGACGTCGCAGCGACTTTATTACATCTTATGTAAGTGAAGCCATAGGACTTAAACTTTAATGTTTTAGCCACATTTTTAAGTGGCAGAATGCGAGGCAATATGAATATTAACGATAAATTACAACACTTTATGGAAGTTTCTATGAATTCTGCCATGCAGAAAAAAGCCAGTCTTGTTGAAGAATATAAAGAGGGCTTAAATATACAATTTGAAAATTATAAGAAAGATGCCATCAAGAAATGGGAAGTTCAGGAACATACCCAGATGGAAAGCATCAGACGTGAATTTAGTAAAGATTTTTCTTTACAACAGCAGCATATTCGAAGAAAACTTACTCATAAGAAAGATGATTTAAAAGAATTACTTTTTGATGAAGTACAGAAAATGTTAAATGACTATTTTGAAACAGAGGATTATAAGAATCTTCTGGTAAATGAGATAAAATCTTCTATTGAAATAGCACCTGAATCAGATATTACAATATATATTGACCCTTTAGATGCTGACAAAAAAGATTATCTTGAAGCTAAAACAGGTGTAGCCATATCTATAAGTAAATATTCTTTCGGCAGAGGAATGAGAGCAATTATTCCTGCCAGAAATATTCTTGTAGACAACTCATTTAATTACAAGATAAATGAAATAAAAACTGACTACACAATTACATTTTAGGAGGTTGCTCCATGAATAATGAATTAACAGGTAAAATTTATGGTATAAACGGACCGGTCATCTACATAAAAGGTCGTACCGCATTTAAAATGGGCGAAATGGTCTATGTTAGTGATGAGAAATTAGTCGGTGAAGTAATCGGACTTACATCTGAGATGACAACAATCCAGGTATATGAAGAGACCTCAGGTCTTAAACCCGGAGACCTTGTATATTCAACAGTAAGTTCTATATTCGTTACTCTTGCACCCGGTATCATTAACAACATATTCGATGGTATCGAACGTCCATTAAGTGATATTGCTAAACAGTCCGGTATCTATATTTCAAGAGGTATCAGTGTAGATTCCCTTGATACTTCTAAGAAATGGAATACTCATATTACAGTAGCACCCGGTGATGAAGTCCAGGGTGGTACAATAATAGCTGAAGTACCGGAGACTTCTGCTATTGTTCATAAATGTATGGTTCCTCCATATATTTCAGGTACAGTTAAAAGTGTTGTATCTGACGGTGATTATACTATTAATGAAACTATCGTAACCATCACACAGAAAGATGGTACAGACTTAGAACTTACAATGACACAGAAATGGCCAATTCGAGTTCCACGTCCTATTAACAAGCGTTTTCCATCTACGAAGCCACTTGTTACAGGTCAGCGTATTCTTGATACACTCTTCCCTATTGCTAAAGGTGGTACAGCAGCTATTCCAGGTGGTTTCGGTACAGGTAAGACAATGACACAGCACCAGATAGCTAAATGGTCTGATGCCGACATTATCGTATACATCGGTTGTGGTGAGCGTGGTAATGAGATGACACAGGTTCTTGAAGATTTCTCTAAGTTAGTTGATCCTAAGTCAGGTAATCCTCTTATGGATAGAACCACTCTTATTGCAAATACATCTAATATGCCTGTGGCTGCCCGTGAGGCAAGTATTTACACAGGTATTACACTTGCTGAATATTACAGAGATATGGGTTACCATGTAGCAATTATGGCAGACTCAACATCAAGATGGGCAGAGGCTCTTCGTGAATTATCAGGCCGTCTTGAAGAGATGCCTGCTGAAGAAGGTTTCCCTGCATACCTTGCAAGTAAGTTATCAGCATTCTATGAAAGAGCAGGTTATGTACAGAATCTTAACTGTACAGAGGGTTCAGTATCTATAATCGGTGCTGTTTCTCCACAGGGTGGTGATTTCTCAGAGCCTGTTACACAGAATACTAAACGTTTCGTGAGATGTTTCTGGGGACTTGATAAATCACTTGCTTATGCAAGACATTTCCCAGCCATTCACTGGCTTACAAGTTATTCAGAATATTTATTAGACCTTGCACCTTGGTATAATGAAAATGTTGCAAACGATTTCGTATCTAACAGAAATGAGATTCTTGCAATACTTAACCAGGAAAGCAGTCTTATAGAGATAGTTAAACTTATTGGTAGTGATGTTCTTCCTGATGACCAGAAGCTGACACTTGAAATTGCGCGTGTTATACGTCTTGGTTTCTTACAACAGAATGCTTTCCATAAAGATGATACCTGCGTATCACTTGAGAAGCAGAATCTTATGATGAGAACAATTTTATACCTCAATAATAAAGCCCGCGCACTTATCGGACTTGGTATGCCAATGAGTGTATTAAAAGAAAATGATATTTTCGAGAAAATAATAGCAATCAAATACGACATTCCAAATGACCACTTGGAAATGTTTGATGATTATAAGAAATATATTGATACATTCTATGATGAAGTAATGAGAAAGAATGGATAGGAGGTATTAGAAAATGGCTATTGAATATTTAGGTCTTAGTGAAATAAAAGGCCCTCTTGTAGCACTAGAAGGTGTTTCTAATGCCGCATATGATGAAATTGTTGAACTTACATTAGATAATGATCCTCATAAGAAGCTTGGAAGAATTATTGAGATTTACGAAGATAAGGCTATTATCCAGGTATTTGAGGGTTCAGAGAATATGTCACTTACAAATACCCATACAAAACTTACAGGACACCCACTTATGATTCCTCTTTCTTTAGACATATTAGGAAGAACATTTAATGGTATCGGTAAACCAATCGATGGTATGGGACCAATCATTTCTGATATAAAGAGAGATGTTAATGGTAAGCCACTTAACCCTGTAACTCGTGAATATCCACGTAACTACATCAGAACAGGTATATCTGCAATTGATGGACTTACAACACTTATTCGTGGACAGAAGCTTCCTATCTTCTCTGGAAATGGTCTTCCACATAATGAACTTGCAGCACAGATTGTTAAACAGGCTTCTCTTGGAGATGACTCTGACGAAGAACTTGTAGTAATCTTTGGTGCAATGGGTGTTAAACATGATGTAGCTGATTATTTCAGAAAGACATTTGATGAAAGTGGTGTATCTGACCACGTTGTAATGTTCTTAAATCTTGCAAATGATCCTGTTGTAGAAAGACTTATTACTCCTAAGGTTGCTTTAACGGCTGCTGAATACCTTGCATTTGATGAGGGTAAACACGTTCTTGTAATCTTAACTGATATGACATCATTTGCAGAGGCTATGCGTGAGGTTTCATCTTCAAAAGGCGAGATTCCATCACGTAAAGGTTATCCCGGATATTTATACAGTGAACTTGCAACTATCTATGAACGTGCAGGTATCGCTAACAACAGTAAGGGTTCTGTAACCCAGATTCCTATACTTACAATGCCTAACGATGATATTACTCACCCAATTCCTGACTTAACAGGATATATTACTGAGGGACAGATAGTTCTAGACCGTACATTACATGGTCAGTCAATCTATCCTCCAATTAATGTTCTACCATCACTTTCACGTCTTATGAAAGATGGTATCGGTGAAGGCTTCACAAGAGACGACCACCAGTCAGTTGCTAACCAGTTATTCTCATCATATGCTAAAGTTGGTGAGGCAAGAGCCTTAGCATCAGTAATCGGTGAAGATGAACTTTCTGATACTGATAAGAAATATCTTGCATTTGGTAACGCATTTGAACGTCATTTTGTAGGACAGAAAGACTACGAGAACAGAGATATCATCACTACCTTGGATTTAGGCTGGAAATTACTTCATATGCTTCCTAAGGAAGAATTAGACCGAATCGATACTAAGATTCTTGATAAGTATTATGATAATTATACAGACGATTTAGAGCTTAATTAATTGTATTTGAGAAAGGTATGGTATATATGAATCCAAATACATTCCCCACAAAAGGCAATCTCATAATTGCCAAGAACTCTTTAGCTCTTGCTAAACAGGGATATGAGTTAATGGATAAGAAAAGAAACATACTTATTCGTGAACTAATGGAGCTTATCTCAAAGGCAGAGAGTATTCAGAGTAAAATTGATAACACATATACAGAAGCATATAAGGCTTTACAGAAAGCTAATATTGAAATGGGTATTAACGAAGTAAATGCATTTGCATACGCAATTCCTATCGAAGATTCCATTAAGATTAAAACACGTAGTATTATGGGTACTGAAATTCCTCTTGTCGAATATGATAAGGAAAGAAAAGATACTCCTGACTATGCATTCTATAGCACCAGAGAATCTTTAGATGCTGCAAAGCATGGATTTGAAAAGGTTAAGGAGCTTACCATTGAACTGTCTATGGTAGAGAATTCTGCTTACCGTCTTGCCCACAATATTAAGAAAACACAGAAACGTGCTAATGCACTTCAGAATATTACAATTCCTGCTTACGAGGAGTTAACCACTACTATTTCAAATGCATTAGAGGAAAAAGAACGTGAAGAATTTACACGACTTAAAGTTATTAAGCGTATGAATTCCGGCAAACAGAGCCGATAATATACTTAAATGATATTTTATATCCGGCTTATACGAGAGATAACCATACTTCAATTGAGGTATGGTCATTTTTCTGTTTAAACACATTTAACAATATATCTATATATTATGCAACAAAATATTTTTATATTAAACGTAACATTAATTAGTTGCATTTTTATTTTATATTGTGTATAATAATATCTATCAAATTGAAAGGCAGATTTTTCCTTATGAATAAAGTAAATAACAGATGCAGAACATCTTCTTCTCCTGCATTTTACAGATATATAAGTATTTTATTAACATTAGCCATGATTTTTTCAATGTTTATCCACAATTCAGAAGTAAATGTATACGCAGATGGTGAACAAAACTGGCCTGCCTACCCTGACATTTACGCAGAGACCGGAGTTCTGATTGAAGCCTCTACCGGTGCAGTTTTATACGATAAGGACTGTCATAAGAGAATGTATCCTGCAAGTATTACAAAGATTCTTACTACTTTAATTGCATTAGAGAATGGTAATCTGTCAGATATGGTTGAATATTATCACTATGACATATATTCTTTAGAACCGGGTGCTGCTCACATTGCCAGACAGGAAGGCGAATTATTATCATTAAAAGATTCCCTTTATGCTGTTATGCTTAAATCAGCTAATGAAGCAGCTAACGCTGTTGCAGAATATGTAGCCCGAAAAACTGATGCCTATGCACAGAAGATAGCTGAACTTAAAGCATCAGGCCAGGAATACGACGAATCAAAAGTTGCAATTTCTGTATTTGCAGATATGATGAATGCCCGCGCTAAAGAAGCAGGCGCTCTCGACAGCCATTTTGCCAATCCTCATGGTTTGTTCTTAGAGGACCACTACACTACTTGTTATGATATGGCTATGATTACAAGAGCTGCAGCTTCAAATGATGAATTTCTTAAAATAGAATCTAATACTACATATACTATTCCTGCTACTAATAAGCAATCTGAGACACTGCCTATAGCTAACAGACATCAGATGATGTTTCCTAATAATCCTGTTTATTATGAGGGAATCTTAGGTGGTAAGACGGGATATGTTGACCAGTCAGGTACAACACTTGTTACATTCGCAAGACGTAATGGTATGACACTTATAAGTGTTGTTATGCGTTCTAACAGTGCAAATGTATATAATGATACTAAGTTATTATTAGATTATGGTTTTAATAATTTCTCACTTTCAAATGTATCGGAGAATGAAAAGAATTTCTCTTTTAGTAATTCAACTAACAAACTTGATACTGTTTTTGGTTCAAGTACACCTCTTATAGAATTAGGTACAGAAGGAAATGTTGTACTTCCTAAAGGTGTTACACTTGCAGATTGTAAATCTGAATTAAACTTTTTAGATTCTTCAGAACAGACCGATGGTAAGATTGCTAATATAGCTTATTATTATGCGGACAAGAATGTCGGAGGAACTTCTCTTGTTCTTAATTCAAATGATAACTCATTTGAATTTGGACCAAAGAAGAATACCAAATCTAATACAAGCAAATCTAAGAAAGGCTCCATAAATATAAATATTTGGATTCTGCTAACAATAGTTATAATTATAATAGCCATAATCTTAGTCATAAGATATACAAGAGTTATTCAGAACTTTAACCGAAAACGTAAACGTCGTAATAGAAGACGCAGACGACAGAAACGTTCCGGCATACGTTAATATTTTAATAGAATTTTAATAGAAAAGAGGTAATATTATGGGTTGGGTAGCACCAATAAAGGACGATGAAACTTTAGAAAGATTTAAACAGGCATTAAGAAAAGTAGACGATAAATATTATATTATGTTTCAAATTGGAATTGGAACAGGTATGGCACTTCAGGAGATACTTAAATTAAAGAATAAAGATGTTAAAGGCAAATCTTCTATTTCCGTATCCATAGGTGCCAGAGAGATAGTAACAACTTATGAATTTTCTGAAGAAGACCAAAAAATTATTGATGAATTAGTCAAAGACAAGGATCCTGATGGATATCTTATACTTGGTCACACTAATTCTACTGCACCTTTATCAAGAGAACAGGCATACAGAGTATTTAAGGCTGTAGGTCAGTCAGTTGGAATATCTGCAATTGGTGCCCAGACAATGAGAAAAACTTACGCCTGGAGATATTACAAATCTACCGGTGATATAACATATCTTCAGCATATGTTTAATCACGCTTCACCTGCCATAACTTACAGATACATTGGCGAGAAACCTAATATTCAGGTAGTATTAAGAAAAAATACCGCTGAAGAGAATGAGCGAAGCAGATATCTCTTATATCTTAATGATACAGGAAGAAAGAGATTAACAGCCGCTATTGATGAACTTGCAGCTATCCGTAATAAATTCGACGATCCTACTAATAATGATTCTTTCTATGGTTGTGTTGATTGTTTCTTAGAAGAACTTGATGGATTAATTGAGAATTATAAACAGTCACTTCCGGATAATGAATAATAAGAATAAAGAATGTCGCTTGCGACATTCTCCGCCTGCGGCGGGTTGCGATAGCAACATTTTCTGCTCCGCCGCAGTGCGATCCTTGCGGAGCGTTTTTACTTACTAGGACAATTTCAACGAAATTTCCTAGTAAGTAAAAAACTTAGAATAATATTAAGTATTTTTCTTAATTATTATTCTAAGTTTTTTATTTAAAAATTAATCAATTAATGTTTATTGCTTATTAATCCATTTTGATATATTATCCCATATATCTCTTGACTTTTATTGTTTCTGTGTTCTACGCTTCTGCCTTCTCTTCTCTTTAATTGCTTCTTTCCTGCCAACTATATGATTATACTTCTCTTCATTTATCAGATATACTTTTCTTATTCCATAGTATTTCTCTTCATTATATAACTTCTTAATATTGATTATGCCCTCTAACAGACCATGTTCTTCACATTTAGCTACACATAGATATTTCGCCCCATCTGAAAACCATCTTATCTTCTTACGGCATTTTTTCATACATTCCGGACATCTGGTAATGTGAAGATTTGTATTCTCTAATAACTCCTCTTTATTATCAAATATAGGTGTAATATATTCATTATTTGTCCCTAAATCAATATCTTTTGCTATTCTCTCTGTCTCTGGCAGACAACAATGGTCGATTGAAATATATTTTCTTATATTTTCCTTATCTAATCTGCATAGAATTTCTGATGTATACATCGCATCGCCTAATGCTCTGTGGTATACGCTTTTATGGTTAATCTTTAAGAAATTGACTGCCTTTTCTAACGACATCTGTTCGATTTCTTCCTTATATTCTACACTGAGAATCTTCTGTATATCTATATATTTAAAAGGATATTTCCATGGTATCTCAATATTATGGTATCTCATATTACATTGCAATTCATACAAGTCCTGATTACCATATGTACAGAATACATAATCGTCACCACACCATCTTAAGAACTCTTTAATAACATATTTGAAATTCCGTTCATTAGCAAAATCTCTGTCCTGTAATTTCGTAATTCCAGTGACTATTGGATGTATCTTCTTAAATAATTCAGGCTTTATCAATTTCTGATATGTACCTTTTTTCTTAAAATTATCATCTAATTTTACTGCACCAATCTCTATAATCTCAAATAATAACTGTGAATTATGGTCTTGTTTAATTGCCTGATTCCATTCTAAATCTAACACTATATAATTCATATTTGCACCACATTCTATCTGCTTACAATAATTTTTATATAATACTTACTATGCTGCATTTATCATACATTCACATAGCACTTACCACATAATAACTTTATATAAAATACTGCAAACCCAAACTAAAGGTTTGCAGCATTACATTCAAGCGTTCCCGAGGTGATTCGAACACCCGACCTACCGCTTAGGAGGCGGTCGCTCTATCCAGCTGAGCTACGGAAACATTTTCAACATATCAAATTTTATCATATATGTTATTTATCGTCAAGTAATCTTGGTTTACATAACTTTTATATATCTTGCTACTTATTAAACTTAACTCGTCCCTGTAACCATATTATTCCTTTGAATCTTCTTCCAATTTCAGGAACACCAAACAAATCTTTATCATTAATAGCAACTGTTATTATTACATCATTGCATTCCAGATGTAATATATAAACAGTTTCAAATGTTATACTATTTCTACATTTATGCATATCAATAATTCTTCCGATTATTGAATATTTATCAGATTGCAGACCATATGGCATAAAGCACGTATCAATTACAGAATACAGATTTTCATTTTCAATTCTTTTATTTATTCTTGTATACATTTCCATTTCGTCAAATGCTAAAGACTCCATTGCTTCCTGATTTCCATCTCTTGCCTCAATAAACAGATTTTGTTTATTCTTCTTCCTGTCAGCATACTTATTTATATAGTCCTTGTTAACATTTGTAGGCAAAATAATTCTTCCGGACATAGAGAGTCCTGCAAGTCCTATTTCATAATCATCTTTCAGCTTATCCTTATAATTCATATATTCAAAGCCATTTTGTAAATAGAATATTAGAGATATTCCATTCTCACTTAATGTATCACAAGCTGCTGAAAATGAAACATTATATACATTTGGTTCAATAGTTATTCCATTTTTATATTTTTCATAACTCATAGGCTTTACATATGGAAATACAGAATCAACTTCAAATTCACCATCATCTAGAAATTCGCCTTGAATATACATTCCTATATACTCACCAAATTTGATTCCGACTTCCATCGTCTTACCTTGAGCTTCTAATTTATAATTATGATTTTCTTTGTAATCATTTATGGTATTCTTTACTATATTTCTAATTAACGTTTTCTCTTTACCATCTTTACGATTACTAAAACCAATTGCTTCAAAAAAATTATGCATCAATTATACCGCCTGTCTGTTTAACAATATTTTTGCAATATTTAACGTGAGGGTTCAAGTCCCTTTTTCCATAATACTGTATTATTCCATATAATTATCACAGTTTATAGCTTTATCAACTGCTTCTTTTTCTTCCTCACCTAATAATATATATGACTCTCCTCTGATTATCTCTTTAATATATGTATAACAGCCTTCTCTGCTATGCATTGCATTAATTACAAAACCTGTATTTTCTTTATTAAGTATTGCCAATGCAAAACTTAATTTTCCACCCATCTCATTAAATGCATCATACTTGACAATTCCAATTTTTTGGAAAGCAATCTGAAGATTCTCGCTTATCTCGTCAAGTCTTTCATCTTTTGTTTTATCAAGATTAATTAATTCATCCACCTGTGAGAATCTCTTTGCAATCGTATTCTCAAGTGTCTTTCCATCTTTACCACTCATAAATTTCTTGTATTTTTCATTTAATGTCTTAATTTTCTTATTTGTGGCTATTATATATATTAATAAACCTAAACAAATAACTAATAATCCAATAATAAAATATGCAGGATCAATTTCACCTATTCCTATCTTGTTCAATAACTCACTATTCATCTGTTAATTTCTTCTTTCTATTATTTTAACTAATTGTATTCTGAATATTTCTTAAATATTCTGCATTTGTTTACTACTACTGTAAAATATAATTTTTAACATATAACTATATCACTTAATACTATTTTTTCTTATACTTTACTATATACTTATTATATACTTACTATTTAGTAATTATTGCTGTGTACTCATAAATAAATCTAGTAATCTTTCCAGTTCCTTATCAGAATAATATTCTATTTCAATCTTACCTTTACCATTTGGTTTATGATTTACTTTTACTTTTGTACCAACTATTTCTTTTATCTTATTTTCAATCTCTTCGTATACAAATGCATTTTCAACCTTTTCTTTTTTCTTCTCAGGCTTTTTATTTAATATACTTTTTACAAGTTTCTCTGTCTCTCTAACACTGAGCTTTTCATCCATAATTCTTGTTGCCAATTGTATCTGTAACTCATTATCTTCAATTGGTAATAAGGCTCTTGCATGTCCACTTGATATTAAATCTTCTATAACCATCTGCTGTACTTCATCAGTTAATTTTAATAATCGCATAGAGTTAGTAACTGCAGTTCTACTCTTAGATACTCTTTCAGCTACCTGATCCTGCTTTAAATTAAATTCTGTAAGCAATCTCTTATATGCTAAAGCTTCTTCAATTGGGTTTAATTCTTCTCTCTGTATATTCTCTATTAAAGCAATCTCTACTACTTCCTGTTCACTGTAATCCTTAATAATAACAGGAACTTCTTTTAATCCTGCCTGTTTAGCAGCTCTCCATCTTCTCTCTCCGGCTATTATCTCATAATAGTCATTCTTTTTCTGAACTACTATTGGCTGAATTATTCCATATTGCTTTATAGATTCACTTAATTCCGTCAAAGCATCTTCATCAAATGTCTTTCTTGGCTGATTTCTGTTTGGTTCTACTGAATTAATTTTAACAGTAAACACTCCATCGTTCTTCTCTATATTATTACTTTTTTTTGCAGGTTTTATACTTAATTCTTCTGCATCAATTGTAGGTATTAATGAATCTAATCCTTTACCTAATCCTTTTTTTGAATTTTTAGTTGCCATACTTTATTATTCTATGTATTCCATTAATATCTAAATATTATTTAATTAACAGAGATACAATCCTCCATACTATATTTGTATTATATATATTATTATATTTTTATTGTTTTAGTATCTAGTAATTATTATTACGTTAGTATTCAATAATTATTATTTCTATTATTACTAATATATCATCTGAAATGTTTCACGTGAAACATTATTAATATCTTAATTAGTATCTTAAATATTTTAAACATTACTAATATTTCAAATATTCAAAATTGTTCAAAATCTATTTTTTATTACTTTTTCTTTATTAACTTAGATAGCTTACCCTTCTTTGTCTCTTTCTTATCAAATATACTACTATCGAAAGAATTTACATCAAACTCTTTACCCTCGTCATTATAAATGACTTCCTGTGCTAGTAACCTATAATTCTCAGCACCGACAGATTTAGAATCATATAAATTAATTGGTAAACCATGACTTGGTGCTTCTGCTAATCTGATATTTCTTGGTATTATTGTCTTGTAAACATTTTGTTTCAAATTTTTCTTTACATTTTCAACAACTTCTAGTGACAAATTAGTTCTGGCATCATACATTGTAAATACAACACCTTCCATCTCTAACTCAGGATTAAGTCTCTGCTTAACCAGATTAATTGTATGTATTAACTGTGATAATCCCTCTAATGCATAATATTCACATTGAATCGGAACTAATACTGTATCTGCTGTTGTCATCGCATTTACCGTTAATATATTTAAAGATGGTGGACAATCAATAATTACAAAATCATAATTATCTCTTATCGGTGTAATATATTTTTTTAATAAGAATTCTCTTTTTTCTATACCAATAAGGTCTATTTCTGCACCTGAAAGATTTACATTTGATGGTAAAACTGATAAATTATCTAATACATTTTCAATAAGACAATCAGATAACTCACATTCTCCAACAAATAATTCATATATTGTATTTTCAAGTTCATTCTTCTCAACGCCTAATCCACTTGTAGCATTTCCCTGTGGGTCAATATCGACCACAAGAACTTTCTTACCTGCTTCTGCTAAACATGCTGATAAATTAATAGATGTTGTTGTCTTTCCGACACCGCCTTTTTGGTTAGCAATAGCAATTATTCTACCCATATCATTTCATGCATATTATAAATATATTCGTTAATAATTAACACGAATTTGGATTAAATATTCATGTATTATATCATTTTACTGACATTTTTAATCCAATTAATTGAAAGATTTATTCTGCACGACTCCTTTTATATTTCTTTCAGAAAATAATTATATCACGTATATTATTATTAATCTAGTAAAAGAAAATATAAAAATATTAATTTTATTGTGCAATATTTAATAAATGAGTGAAAATGTTTCACGTGAAACATTTTATTACTATTAATATTTTTAAATAGAAAACGGTAATGTTTCACGTGAAACATTACCGTCTAAATCATCTGCTATAATATTTTAAAAATTAATTTTACTTAACACTCATTAGCATTAACTACTACTTCTTCTATATTAACTTACCTGATAAACAAGTTTAACTGTAGTTCCCATGCCTAATGATGAATCGACTATTATCATTCCATTTAATAATGATGTTCTATACTTCATTATTGATATTCCATAAAGATTATTTGATAATAGAACATTATCGTCTTGCATCGTAAATCCATCGCCATTATCAGTGATAACGATATTTACATTATATCTATTCTCATCTCCAACTAAGAAATTAATCTGGTGTAAATCACCATTATTAATTTCACTATCTATATTATTATTTATATTACTAACTATATTACTAACTTTATTGCTAACTGCATCATTATCCGAAATTTTTTTCAAATCTTCATCTATATTATCAATATTAATACTATGTATATCTTTAGACTGGTTCTCTGTATCATTTACCGAAATACCATCTACTAAAATATTATCTACTTGAATACCATCTACCCGATTACCATCTAATTGATTACTATCTAATCGATTACCATCTGTTGAAATATCATCTGCATAATAATCCTTTTCTTCTACATTTATTTTATCGATTACTATATTAATATTAATAATTGTACCATTTGAATGGCTTTCAGCATTATCAATTGCTTCCTTAATAATTCTTATGACATTTATGATATTGCATTTACTATCAAGTATCTTTAGACCACTATAGTTAAAAGATATCTTCATATTAATTTTTTTCTGATACTCCTTAATAAAGTCACTTATATTTTTATATAATCCGATTTTTTCGGAGTCATCATCTAAATGTTTCACGTGAAACATTTTAGCATTTGCTTTTTTCTCAATATATGAAAGTTCTTCTTTTATTTTTGTAATTTCTAATTTTGCTCTGTTAGAGTCCATATCTATCAAGTTTTCGCACAGTTCAATTTTATTCTGTACTTTTTCGATATCTTTCTTAACTATGTTAGATATGTAATGACTATCTTTATTAATCTGTTGTTCTAATATTAATGTAGACTTCTTAATATTCTTTTCTTCTGTTTTCTTTACTTCTTTATTTATTAAATATTTTGTATTTTTAACATTATTAGCCAGTTGCTTCTCTATATCATATATTTCTTCTAAAGAAGCATCTATTTTACTTTTCTGTTTTTCTAAATCTTCTAATTTATCACGTAAGGCTTCTATCTCAATATTTAATTCTGTTTTCTTTAGATTTAGTTTTTCTATTTCAACAACATTATTGTCTTTGTCAAAATCATTTGGTGAAAAGATTTCATATGTTGTATCTATGTTTTTACTCAGTTCTACAACCATATTTTCTATCTCTTCTATCTGATACAGATTTTGATTTACTCTCTCAGTTATTTCATTAATACTTTTTTCATTTTTACTTTTCTCGCCTTTGATAAATGCTAAAATACTTTCCATATTCAACTCTCTCCTATACTATGATAGTATGGCATTCTCAATATTTCTGATTGCCATTAGAAATGGTCTACTAATACTTCTTCTACTACTTAACCTCTCTAAATTACTATAATATTCCTATGATAATGGTTCTCTTGATGGTATACCTGATTTTCTTGGATACTTGTTGCTTAATTTGCCGATTTTATCAATTATAACAAAGTTTCTCTCTATTTCATCTGAATTTGGTAATTCCATAGTCTTAGTGGCTGAGATATTTCCACCTAACTTCTTTATTGCATTTTTTGCATTATTTAATTCTTCATCAATATTTGCAGCTTTATATGATACAAACTTACCGCCTACCTTGATAAATGGCAGACAATATTCAGATAATGTTGAGAGATTAGCTACTGCTCTTGATACACATAAGTCATACTGTTCACGATATTCTGCATTATGTCCAAAATCTTCAGCTCTTCCATGTATACATTCAACATTTTCAAGTCCTAATTCATCAATAACTTCATTTAGAAAATTAATTCTCTTTTTTAATGAATCTAATAATGTAATCTTCATCTGTGGAAATACTATTTTTATTGGAATTCCTGGAAAACCTGCTCCTGTTCCCACATCTATAAGACTATCTACATTACTTAAGTCGATTACCTTATAAGATAAAAGACTGTCTGCAAAATGTTTGATTATAACATCTTTATATTCTGTTATGGCAGTCAGATTCATCACTTTATTTTTTTCAACAAGCATTTCATAATATTTGATAAATTGTGAAATCTGATTGTCAGATAATTCTATATTAATTTTTCTAAATGTATCTACTAATAAATCAAGATTATATTCCATTATTTCTCCATATCATATTTTCACTTATTTTAATTTACTTTATTTTATCCTAATTAAATCTATCTAATCTTTTATAAATTTTACTTTAATACAACAAATTACTCGTAAATTAATTAAATCAGTTCTATTTCAATTTTAGCAAATCTATATATTAATTAAATTAATTCCAGCTAAACAACTAATCTTCTTTGTTTTTATTTTCCTTATTCTCACTATTCGCTCTATTTTGTCTATTCTTCAAATAATTAAACTGCTCAATATATACTAACAGAACTGATATATCTGCCGGTGTAACACCTGATATTCTTGAAGCTTGTCCAATTGAAATTGGTTTACATAACTTTAATTTCTGTCTTGCTTCATTTCTAAGACTCTTTACATCATCATAATCTATTTCTTCACTTATCTTCTTATTTTCAAGCTTCTTGTACTGCTCTACCTGTTTCATCTGGCGTCTAATATATCCATCATATTTGATATTTATGTTAACCTGTTCTATTACATCATATGGCAGCTCTTTTCTTTCACTATCGAATTCTGCTAACATATCATAGTCTAATTCAGGTCTCTTTATTAATTCAGCTAATGTTGTTCCTGTCTTTAAAGGTGTGCTGTTATGCGCTTCTAAGAATTCCTGCATTTTAGGATTAGCGCCAATATTGATTTTATTAAGTCTGTCTATCTCTTCTTCAATAAGTTTCTTCTTATTGCATACTTTTTCATACATTTCATCACTTACAAGACCTACTCTGTGACCGATTTCTGATAATCTTAAATCAGCATTATCCTGTCTTAATAATAATCTGTATTCTGCTCTTGAAGTCATCATTCTATATGGTTCATGATTCTCTTTAGTAACGAGGTCATCCACTAAGACTCCTAAATATGCCTGTGAACGGTCTAATATTACCTGTTCTTCACCTTTTACTGACAGACCTGCATTAATACCCGCAAGTATACCCTGTGCTGCAGCTTCTTCATATCCTGAACTTCCGTTAAACTGTCCGCCACTGAACAGACCTTTTATCTTCTTGAATTCCAATGTAGGTTTTAACTGCATAGGATTAATACAATCATATTCAATTGCATATGCATTTCTTACTATTTTGACATTTTCCAGACCTTTGACTGTTCTGTACATTGCATACTGGACGTCCTCAGGAAGCGAACTTGACATTCCTCCGAGATACATTTCATTTGTATACAATCCCTCTGGCTCTATAAATACCTGATGTCTGTCTTTATCAGCAAATTTAACTACCTTATCTTCTATAGATGGGCAATATCTTGGTCCTGTTCCCTCAATCATTCCTGAGAATAATGGCGAACGGTCTAAATTATCCCTGATAATCTTATGTGTCTCCTCATTTGTATAAGTAAGCCAGCATGACACCTGTTCTTTCTGTACCGATTCAGGATCCGTAGAAAATGAAAATGGTACTACTCTTTTATCTCCGAACTGCTCTTCCATTTTAGAGAAATCTATTGAACGTTTATCAGCTCTTGCAGGTGTTCCTGTCTTGAATCTGAACATCTCTATTCCATTTGCTTTTAGTGAATCTGTCAAATGATTAGCAGGCTGCAATCCATTTGGTCCTGTAGGATTACTCACATCTCCATATATACATCTGGCTCTTAGATATGTTCCTGTACACAGAACAACTGCCTTAGCATAATACGTTGCCCCTGAAAATGTCTTAACGCCTTTTATTACTCCATCTTCTACTATAAGCTCTGTAACTTCAGCCTGTCTTATAGTCAGATTATCTGTATTTTCTAAAGTTTTTCTCATCTCATGTGTATAGTTATGTTTATCAGCCTGCGCTCTTAATGAATGTACTGCAGGACCTTTAGATACATTTAGCATCTTCGACTGGATAAATGTTTTATCGATATTTTTACCCATTTCTCCGCCTAATGCATCTATCTCACGTACAAGATGTCCTTTAGAACTTCCACCTATATTTGGGTTACATGGCATTAAAGCTATACTGTCTACGCTTACTGTAAACATTATTGTATTAAGTCCCATTCTTGCACAGGCAAGCGATGCCTCACAACCTGCATGACCTGCACCTACTACGACTATATCATATTCTTCACACACATTTGACATTGTTCTTTACGACCTTTCATTTATTTACCCATACAGAACTTGCTGAAAATCTCATTTACAAGGTCATCTGATACCGATTCACCTATAATATTACCCAGCACTTCATATGAATTCATCAAATCAATAGAATAAAAATCTTCCGGCATTCCGTTATCTATACTTTCATTAACCATCTTAAGGCTTTCGATTGCTTCTGTTAATGCCTCTTTATGTCTTAGATTAGTTATATAGATTTCATCGTTAAATGATATCATTCCATCATAGAACATCTCTTTTATTCTATTTTCAAGTATATCTATTCCAACATTATCTTTAGCAGATATTTCTATTGGTTCTGTATCAATAATTTTCTTAATATCTTCACTTGTTACTATACACTCTAAATCAGTTTTATTCAATAAAACAATCGATTTTTTATCGGAAATAAGCCTGATTATCTCTTTATCATTATCGTCCATAGGAACAGATGCATCTACCACATATATAATTAAGTCTGCATCGGCTGCTATCTTCTTTGAACGCTCTACACCAATCTTCTCTACGACATCTTCTGTCTCTCTGATTCCTGCCGTATCTATAATATTTAAGTGTAATTCTGATAAGCTCATTGTTTCTTCTAAAGTATCTCTTGTTGTACCAGCAATTTCAGTAACTATTGCTCTGTCCTCACCCAATAAAGTATTCATTAAAGATGATTTTCCTGCATTTGGTTTACCTAAAATTACTGTTTTAATACCCTCAGAAATTATCTTACCATTATCTGAGGTGCTTAATAATTTATCTAAAGTAGAGATAATCTTCTCTACATCTATTTTCAATTCTTCACCGTAATCGTCTATGCTTATATGCTCAGGATCATCTAACGCTGCCTCTATAAATGCAATGTGATAAATGATTTTCGACCTGATATCCTTTATGACGTTACTGATATTACCTTTTAACTGTGAAATTGAAGCATCTAATGCCATATTATTTTTAGCATTAATTACGTCCATTACAGCTTCTGCCTGTGATAAATCTATTCTTCCATTTAAAAATGCTCTCTTAGTGAACTCACCCGGTTCACTGCATCTTGCACCATTTCTTAATAATAACTCAAATATCTTCTTAGTAATTAATACACCGCCATGACAGTCTATCTCTACTACATTTTCCCTTGTATATGTGTTAGGTGCTTTCATAATTATTACGAGAACTTCATCTATTATTCGTCCATTGTCAACTATATTTCCATAATGAACAGTATGTGAAGATACTTTTTCGATATCTTTATCTGCTCTATAAGGAACAAATATTTTCTTTACTATACTTATGGCATCTTCGCCGCTTACTCTTACTATTCCAATGCCTGAATTACTCATTGCCGTTGAAATAGCAGCTATAGTTTCGTTCTTAAACATATACTGACCATACCTTTCTGGTATATTTTTTCAAGGTAGATAAACCCGATAAGAATGTAAGTTCATATCGGGTTCATCATAATTAATGTATTTCTTCTATATGATGTTAATGTCAGATTACGACACTAACTCTATTATATTACTATTTCTTAAGTAATACAATAATATGTCTGTAAGGTTCTTCACCCTCACTCTTTGTTGTTACATATTTATCATTCTGAAGTGCAGAATGAATGATTCTTCTCTCATAAGGATTCATTGGCTCTAAAGAAACAGCTCTCTTTGTTCTCTTAACCTTGTATGCAATATTCTTAGCTAATTCTTCAAGAGTTGCTTTTCTTCTCTCGCGGTAATTCTCAGTATCAACCTTTACTCTTAAGTATTCCTTGCTTTCTTTATTAACCACAAGGCTTACAAGATACTGTATAGAGTCGATTGTCTGACCTCTTTTACCTATGAGTAATCCCATTTCTTCGCCTGAAAGATTAATGTCCATTGTCTTATCTTCTTCTGAAAGATTTATGTCAATGTTTACGATAAGATTCATTGCTTTGAATACTTTTTCAAGAAATTCTCTTGCAACATCTTCTATTGTAGCTTTCTTTCTTACCTTAATCTTAGCAGGTTTCTTACCAATACCAAGAATACCATTGCTACCGGCTTCTATTACTTCGTATTCTAAATTATCACTTGTAGTTTCTAATTCAATTGCTGCTGATGTAAGTGCATCATCAACAGTTTTACCTGTAAATTCCTTGAACTCCATAACCTTTCCCTACTTTCTGTTTTTGTCTTCGTAAGTTTTAACCATATTTGCTTTTGCAGCCATACTTCCTGGTTTATATTTTACGTCCTGACTGTTAACTTTCTTAGTATTTACATTAGCTTTGCTCTTAATTGACTTTGTACTTGTAGTAGCTGCTGATGCTACTTTATTAACGTCTATTCCTTTTTTTTCTTTCTTCTTATTTGCTTTCTCTACATTAGCTTTAATAATATCCTGAACGTCTACTTTCTTAAAGTATGCATTTATGCAAATCTGGGTGATTATCTGGAATATACCCGTACATACCCAATACAGACCAAGACCTGCAGGAACTGAAAATGCGATGAATGCTGACATTAAAGGTAACATTACATTCATTACTTTCATTGAGTTACCCATTGGGTTCTCTGCCATCTGCTCTTTATTGGCACTCATTGAAATCTTTACGCTTAACCACTGTGTTAAGAATGATAAGATAGGGATAAGTATTGCAATACCCATCATTGTGTTTGGAGACTGGCTTAAGTTAATTGGTCCAAACTCATTAATCTTCATTACTTTCTTTTCACTTGATTTAATAACTTCTGATTCGCTTGAGTCAATATATTCTGAAACGTCTTTATTCTTAACTGCTTCAACAAATTTCTCTAAATCTTCTTTTTCGCTCTTATCAGCATCAGCTATAAATTCGTCCCACTGATCATCTGTAATTACTGATAATTCATTTACAAAACTGTCAACATTAGCATATGAATCTGCTAAATCATCCCATTGTGATGTCTTATATTTAGCTAAAGCATCTACAACTTTCTTCTCTTTAACAGAAGTAAATGAATCAAGCATATCATCTATATATTTGTATTCATCTTTTCCATCTTTACCGACAACATATTTATCATATGCCTTGTCCATATAATTAAAATAATCATAATCAGCTACGATTGCCTTACTTACAGGCTCATAGTAATTATAAATCTGTGGAACATATCCCGGAATACTGCTAATAATGTAATACAATGAGAACATAATTGGCATCTGGATTAATAACTGCAGACAACTACCTGTTGGAGATGTACCGTATTTCTCATATACAGCCTGAGTTTCCTCATTCATCTTAATCATCGATTCGTTGTCACGTTTACCTTTATACTTCTTCTGAATCTCCTGAAGTTCAGGATTCATTAAAGTAGATAATTTTGAGAACTTCTGTTGCTTTACTGTTAAAGGAATCATTAATAATTTAACAATTAATGTGAACATGATAATACATAAACCGATATTCTCAATATTCAGACCTTTGCTAAATAATAAATATATCCCTTCCATTACTTTACCTAGCAACTTAGCACACCAGCCAATAATAGGCGCACTATTCTGGGTTAAAATAAAATTAAACAATTTTCTCCTCCTTTATGGGACAGGATCACAACCGCCTTTCGAAAACGGATTGCATCTTAATATTCTTTTTAAAGCCAAAAACGTACCTTTAAAGGGTCCATATTTTTCAATTGCTTCCAACGCATATTGTGAGCATGTCGGAATAAATCTGCAATGAGTATGTCTCTTAAGTGGTGACAGATACTTCCTGTAGAACTTTATTCCACCAATCAGAAATTTCTTTAATAAGTTTGATATTGCTCTAAAAATATCGCTAACTACCTTCAAAGTTACACCATCTCTTCTTTTAATAATCTGTGTAATCTGCATAAATGCAGAAACGAACTAAGTATGTCTTTGTATTCGGCATCTTTTGCCTGAACTCTTACTACTACTACAATATCTACATTATATTGGAACTTTTCTTCATTCAATCTGAAGCTTTCCCTGATAAGTCTGGTCAGGTGATGTCTTACTACACTGTTACCGACTTTCTTACTAACTGATATTCCAATTCTGTTTTTATTATTCTCTGTTCTTATTACATACATAACAAGATTTTTGTTAGCATATGACTTACCATTCTTATAAATGTATCTGAATTCTTCATTTTTCTTAATCGAATTAAATCTTTTCACTTAAACCACCATACAAAAAGTAATAATACTTTTCTTATTAAAGAAGAAAAGACCACATAACTGCGGTCTTAATCTTAAGCTGATAATTTCTTTCTTCCTTTTAATCTTCTTGCTGCTAAAACTTTTCTTCCGCTTGCAGTACTCATTCTCTTTCTGAAACCATGAACTTTAGCTCTTGATCTCTTCTTAGGCTGGAATGTCATCTTCATTTCACATGCACCTCCTCTTCATATATAGTTCAATGCATTAACCTGATGATAAGTCTCAAAAGTTAATGCTTAAAACATCAAATTGGAAAATATCGTTACAATTATATGGTATGAATCCTTATAAGTCAAGCCTTTTTTCAATGATTTATCCCGAACGTGAGTTAATTCACAAAAAGTTTTCCACTTTACATAACTTATGAAATAATTTACATAATTTTATCCACAAAATGTGGATAACTTGTGGATAACTGTTTATATTTTTCAAAAATTTCTTTTATTTTAGGGATATCTCGTCCATCTTAATAATGTGCATTACAAAATATACAATATTAACAAGCAAATTATTGTAAACTAATTTTCTAATATCTTAACATTAATTATTAACATCTTCAATATTTTTTCATATAACATTATCAACTTCCTAAAAAACCACTATTTTAGGGTTATTTAACCTATTATTCAAAAAGTTTTCCACTTTATCCACAACTTTATCCACAATTTTGTTAATTTAACTATTTTTTTCTTTCTTCTATATATAATGTTGTTAATAAACAACACATAATATTAATCTTATTATTTTGATTGAAAATTTGTCAATTATGTTATAAAATAAATATATCTGTAACTTTGCGCTTTTTTCAACAAAAGAGTTTTTTATAAGTTTAAAAGGATTGTTTTCTACTATATATAATCTGACAATCTAGAGACTTTCATACAGGATAGAAAAAGCCGAATTTATAGCTTAGAAAGGCATGGTTTTTATTTATGTTAGAGATTTTACAAAGTAAATGGAACGAAATATTAGATTATATTAAATATGAATACGATATTGCTGATGTTTCCTTTGATACATGGCTTAAGCCACTTAAGGTACATTCAGTAAAAGATAAGGTAATTACTATTGTTGTTGAAGAAAGCCTTGGCGTTAACTACATTAATAAACGTTTCTATAAGTATTTTAAGGTAACAATAGCTGAATTTCTCGGTGAAGAATATGAGATAGTATTCATTTCTCCTGATGATGTGGATAATTATTCAGTAGACAGTAAGTTAGAAAGCCACGATTCAGCATCAGATGCAAGCCTTAAAGCCAGAATAGCTGAAGCAAACCTTAATCCAAGATATACTTTCGATACATTCGTCGTAGGTGGAAGTAATAACTTTGCCCAGGCTTATGCACTTAAAGTAGCTGAAGCACCTGGTGAAATATGTAACCCTCTCTTCTTATATGGAGGAGTTGGACTTGGTAAGACTCATCTTATGCACTCTATAGCTCATTATATATTAGAACATAATGCCAATGCCAAGGTCCTCTATGTTACAAGTGAGGCATTTACAAATGAACTTATTAATGTAATTCGTAATGAAAACCAGAATGCAACTATGGAATTCCGTAATAAATACAGGAATATAGATGTTTTACTTATTGATGATATACAGTTTATTATAGGTAAGGAAAGATGTCAGGAGGAATTTTTCCATACATTTAATACTTTATATGAAGCTAAGAAACAGATAGTTATTTCTTCTGATAAGCCTCCTAAAGAGATGACTACATTAGAAGAAAGATTACGTTCACGTTTCGAATGGGGACTTTCGGTAGATATATCTTCCCCTGAATACGAGACAAGAATGGCTATTTTACAGAAGAAAGCTGAACTTGAGGGATATGATATTGATAATGAGATACTTCAATATATAGCTACTAATATTATATCTAATATCCGAGAACTTGAGGGAGCGCTTACTAAAGTAGTAGCTTATTCTAAGATTTCACCACTTAAGATGGATATAGAATTAGCTAAGGAAGTTCTTAAAGATTCTATATCTCCTAATACTGTTAATGAGATTACATGCCCATTAATTATACAGATGGTAGCTGAACATTTTAATATATCACAGAGTGATTTAGCTTCTAAGAAGAAGAGTCAGGATATAGTTATTCCAAGACAGATAGCTATGTATCTCTGCCGTACTTTAACTGATGAATCGCTATCAGCTATCGGCGCACTTCTTGGTAAACGTGACCACACAACCGTAATCCATGGATATGATAAGATTGCGGCTGAGATTAATACTAATGACCAGATTAAGAATACAGTTGAGGTCCTTAAAAAGAAGTTGATGCCTAACTAATTTATTCACATTAAAGGCTTTGTGAGGTTCATAACCATGTGAATTTGATGTTGATTAAATTTTTTAAGCCTTTTTCACAAAATCGCCTATGTTGACAAAATATGACTTATACAAGTGTGATTAACATACTGCTAACACAGTTTTCAGACTTCGAAAATGGCTTATTTAAAGGGCTTGAGGCACTTTTGAACATTTCCACAGCCCCTATTACTAAGACTACTAAATTTAATTATTTATATATATATGGGCATAACGCCCGGAAGGAGATATTCACAATGAAGTTGGTTTTTAAAAAATCTAATTTGACAAATGCAGTTAATATAGTTTTAAAAGCAGTACCATCTAAAACTACAATGTCAATTCTTGAATGTATATTGATTGATGCAACTACTAATGAGATTAAATTTACAGCTAATGATATGGAATTAGGAATTGAGACTCTTGTTGATGGTGAGATAATCGAAAAAGGTAAGATAGCAATTGATGCTAAGATTTTTTCTGAAATAGTTAGAAAACTTCCTGATAGTGAAATTACTATCTCTACAGACAATAATTATCAGATGCTTATAACATGTGAGAAAGCCAAATTCAATATTGCAGGTAAGTCAGGAGAAGATTTCTCATATTTACCAATGATTGAAAAAGATAAATTTATATATCTTTCACAGTTTACATTAAAAGAAATCATAAGACAGACTATTTTCTCAATAGCTGATAATGATAATAACAAGATTATGACAGGTGAACTTTTCGAAGTTAATGGTAACGAATTTAAGGTTGTATCATTAGATGGACACAGAATCTCCATTCGTAAAGTAGAACTTAAAGATTCATTCGATGCAATCAGTGCGATTGTACCTGGTAAGACACTTACAGAGATTTGTAAGATTTTAAATGGCGGTAATGATGACGAGGTCAGAATATTCTTTACAATGAATCACATTGTATTTGAATTTGATAATACAGTAGTTGTTTCAAGATTAATTGAGGGAGAATATTTTAAGATTAATCAGATGCTTTCATCGGATTATGAGACAAAGATTAATATTAATAAAAAAGAGTTTCTTGATTGTATCGACAGAGCCACACTTCTTATCAAGGAGGGTGACAAGAAACCAATTATCATTACAATTCAGGACGGAGAACTTGAACTTAAGATTAATTCCGAAAAGGGTTCAATGAATGAGAATATTACAATTACAAAAGAAGGTAAGGATATTATGATTGGCTTTAATCCTAAATTCCTTATTGATGCACTAAGAGTAATTGATGATGAAGAGATTACAATTTATCTTCTTAATGCCAAAGCACCATGTTTTATTAAGAATGATGATGAGTCTTATATCTACCTTGTACTTCCTGTGAACTTCAATGTAATTAATAATTAATCAAATGTTTAAGACAGAATTTAAGCAGAAAGTGTTGTGAGATTATGTATACAATAAATCTAAATGATGAATTTATTAAACTTGGACAGGCGCTTAAGGCTGCCGGTCTTGTAAGCTCAGGAGTTGAGGCAAAGATTGTAATCATTAACGGTGAAGTTAAGGTTAATGGTGAAGTTGAACTCCAGCGTGGTAAAAAATTGAGAGATGGAGATGTTGTAGGTTATAACGGTGAAGAAATTAAAATAGTTGGTTAGATAAATGATAATAGAATCTGTTAATTTGGAAAATTATAGAAATTATAAAAATCTTTATATGGAATTTGATGATGGAACAAATATTCTCTATGGTGATAATGCACAGGGTAAGACAAATATCTTAGAAGCATTATATCTGTGTGGGACAGCTAAATCTCACAGAGGAAGCAAGGACAGCGAGATAATCAGATTCGGTGAAAATGAATCTCATATCAAAGTAATTGTTAAGAAGAATGATGTTCCATACAGGATTGATATCCATCTTAAGAAATCAAAGTCTAAAGGAATTGCCATAAATGGTATGCCGATTAAGAAAGTCAGCGAACTGTTTGGCATAGTCAATGTAATCTTCTTTTCACCGGAAGATTTAGCTATTATTAAAAACGGCCCTGCTGAAAGAAGAAAATTCATTGATATGGAATTGTGCCAGATTGATAAATTCTATGTCCATAATATCGTTAATTACAACAAGATTTTAACCCAGCGTAATAAGCTTCTCAAAGATTTAAGCTTTAATTATGACGACAGCCTGTATGCCACATTAGAGATATGGGATATGCAATTAGCAGATTATGGTAATAAAATCATAAAAAGGCGGGAAGAATTTATACATCAGATAAATGAAATCATTTGCAACATACATAACAGATTATCTGGTGGCAGGGAAAGTATTCATCTGGTATATGAACCAAATGCGACATATGAAAATCTATTAAAAGAGATTATAGACAGCCGCAACAGGGACATAAAACTTAAGACAACCACAGTAGGTCCCCACAGAGACGATTTAGGATTCTATATAAAAGATATGGATATCCGCAAATACGGAAGTCAGGGACAGAAGAGAACAGCAGCACTTTCATTAAAGTTATCAGAGATTGAACTGGTAAAGAAGATAATTAATGATGAGCCTGTATTACTGTTAGATGATGTAATGTCGGAATTAGACAGTAACAGACAGAATCAGTTAATAGAGAGTTTAGACGGAATACAGACGATTGTTACATGTACCGGATTAGACGAATTTATAGAAAACAGAGTAAATGTAAATAAAATTTATAGAATTATAAATGGAACATATAAACTGTATGAGGAGGTCAAGAACGAAAAATGAGTGAAAACAGTAACGTAGACAATCAATATGGAGCAGATCAGATACAGATACTAGAGGGACTTGAAGCTGTAAGAAAAAGACCTGGTATGTATATCGGAAGCACATCATCTAAAGGTTTACATCATCTTGTATACGAGATAGTAGATAACTCTGTAGATGAAGCACTTGCAGGATACTGTTCAGAAATTGATGTACAGATTAATGCAGATAACTCAATAACTGTAAAGGATAACGGAAGAGGTATCCCTGTCGGAATAAATCATAAGGCAGGACTTCCGGCAGTAGAAGTAGTATTTACGATTCTTCATGCAGGTGGAAAGTTCGGTGGTGGAGGATACAAGGTATCAGGAGGACTTCATGGTGTAGGTGCATCAGTAGTTAACGCACTTAGTGAATGGTTAGAGGTTACTGTCTGCAGAGATGGTAAGATTCACAGACAGAGATACGAAAGAGGTCATTCGACAGGTCCGCTTACGGTAATTGGAGAATGTCCTGTAGAGCAGACAGGTACAAGTGTAACATTTTTACCTGATAAAGAAATATTTGAAGAGACAGTTTATGATTATGATGTATTGAAGAGAAGATTAAGAGAGATGGCTTTCCTTACTAAGAATCTTAAGATTATCCTTAGAGATGACAGAGAGGAAAAGAAAGAGAAAGTATTCCATTACGAAGGAGGTATAAAGGAATTCGTAACTTACTTAAACAAAGGCAAACAGCCATTATATCCGGAGATAATCTACTGTGAGGGAACAGTTAACGGAGTAGCAGTTGAAGTTGCATTGCAACATAATGATTCATATACAGAGAATGCATATGGTTTTGTTAATAATATAAATACACCAGAGGGAGGAACTCACATCGAGGGCTTTAAGCGTGCCATTACAAAGACATTTAATGATTACGCAAGAAGTAATAAATTATTAAAAGACAGTGAGCAGAATCTTACAGGTGAAGATATAAGAGAGGGACTTACGGTAATAGTAAGTGTCAAGATAGAAGAGCCACAGTTCGAGGGACAGACTAAGCAGAAGCTTGGTAATACAGAGGCAAGAAGTGCTGTAGAATCAGTAGTTTCAGAAAAATTAACATATTTCCTTGAGCAGAATCCTAACGTAGCGAAACTTATCTGTGAGAAATCAATTTTAGCACAGAGAGCAAGAGCTGCAGCCAGAAAGGCAAGAGATTTAGCCAGAAGAAAAACAGCATTAGAGGGTGCAAGCCTTCCTGGTAAATTAGCTGACTGTTCAGATAAGAACCCTGAAAATTGTGAGATTTATATAGTCGAGGGAGATTCAGCCGGAGGTTCAGCTAAGACAGCACGTTCAAGAGCAACTCAGGCTATACTTCCACTAAGAGGTAAAATATTAAATGTTGAAAAGGCGAGATTAGACAGAATACTTGGTAATGCTGAAATTAAGGCAATGATTACAGCATTTGGTACAGGAATACATGAAGATTTCGATATATCAAAATTAAGATATCATAAGATAATAATTATGACCGATGCCGACGTAGACGGCGCTCATATTGCAACATTACTTTTGACATTTTTCTATAGATTTATGCCTGACCTGATAAGAGAGGGACACGTATATCTTGCACAGCCACCTCTTTACAAATTAGAGAAGAATAAGCAGGTATGGTATGCATACAGTGACGAAGAGCTTAATAAGATTCTGTCAGAAGTAGGAAGAGACCAGAATAATAAGATTCAGCGTTACAAAGGTCTTGGTGAGATGGATGCAGAGCAGTTATGGGAGACAACAATGGATCCTGAGAAGAGAATACTGTTAAGAGTTGCCATCGACGAGGATAGCCAGTCAGAGATAGATTTGACATTCACAACTCTTATGGGTGACCAGGTAGAGCCAAGAAGAGAGTTCATTGAAGCAAATGCAAAATATGTATCTAACTTAGATATCTAGTCTTAAAAATAATGCTGATGCGATTATTTTTAAGACAGCTAAATGTGGCGTAAACGACACATTTAGCTGTATCGCAGAGCAAAATCTGAAATTTTGCCCGAGATTTCTACGACATTAATGTCGTAGAAATTAAGATTAGTATTAAAAATGAATTACCAACTATAAAAAGGAAAGGTAGTAAATAATATAATGGACGAAAAAGAATTTGATAAAATTCATGAGGTTGATTTAAAAAAGACTATGGAAAAATCTTATATCGATTATGCCATGAGTGTTATTGCAGCCAGAGCATTACCAGATGTAAGAGACGGTTTAAAACCGGTTCAGCGAAGAGTATTATACTCAATGATAGAATTAAATAATGGTCCTGATAAACCACACCGTAAATGTGCCCGTATCGTAGGTGATACAATGGGTAAATATCACCCACATGGTGACAGTTCTATCTATGGTGCGTTGGTTAATCTTGCACAGGAATGGTCAACCAGATATCCACTTGTAGATGGACATGGTAACTTCGGTTCAGTCGATGGAGATGGTGCGGCTGCCATGCGTTATACAGAGGCAAGACTTAGTAAGATTTCCATGGAAATGTTAGCAGACATTAATAAAAACACAGTTGATTTTGTTCCAAACTTTGATGAGACAGAGAAAGAGCCTACTGTATTACCTGCACGTTTTCCAAATCTTTTAGTAAATGGTACAAGTGGCATTGCCGTAGGTATGGCTACAAATATACCACCACATAACCTTAGAGAGACAATTAATGGTGTCGTTAAGATTATCGACAACAGAATTGAAGATAAGGATACACAGATTGAAGAGATTCTTGATATTGTTAAAGGTCCTGATTTTCCTACAGGAGCTACAATATTAGGAACAAGAGGAATAGAAGAAGCCTACAGAACCGGACGAGGAAAGATAAAAGTACGTGCGGTTACTAATATTGAGCCAATGGAGAATGGTAAGAACAGAATCGTTGTTACAGAACTTCCATATATGGTTAATAAGGCAAAACTTATAGAAAAGATTGCAGAACTAGTTAAGGAGAAGAAAGTAGACGGAATCACAGATTTAAGAGATGAATCTGATAAGTCAGGAATGAGAATTGCAATCGAACTTAGAAGAGATGTTAATCCTAATATAGTTTTAAATCATTTATATAAACATACACAGCTTCAGGATACATTTGGAGTAATTATGCTTTCGTTAGTTGATAACCAGCCAAGGGTACTTAACTTATATGAGATGCTTAATTATTATTTAATTCATCAGGAAGATGTAGTAACCAGAAGAATTAAGTATGATTTAAACAAAGCAGAAGAGCGAGCACATATTTTACAGGGCTTAATGATAGCACTTGATAATATCGATGAAGTTATTAAGATTATCAGAGGTTCGAGAACAACCCAGATAGCTAAGGAAAGTCTGATGGAAAGATTTGAATTAACAGATGCACAGGCACAGGCTATCGTAGATATGCGACTCAGAGCATTGACAGGTTTAGAAAGAGAAAAACTTGAAAATGAGTTAAAAGAACTTGAGATAAAGATTGCTGAATTAAAATCAATCCTTGCTGATGAGAAGAAATTATTAGGTGTAATCAGAGAAGAAATATTAGTAATCAGAGATAAATATGGTGATGACAGAAGAACAGCCATAGGATATGATGAGGATGATATTTCCGTTGAAGATTTAATTCCTAATGAGAATACAGTAATCGCAAGAACTAATCTTGGTTACATCAAGAGAATGACTGTAGATAATTTCAAGAGTCAGAATCGTGGTGGCAAGGGAATTAAGGGAATGCAGACAATTGATGATGATTACATAGTAGACTTGCTTATGACATCTACACATCATTATCTGATGTTCCTTACGAATATGGGTAAAGCCTATAGATTAAAAGCATACCAGATACCGGAGGCAGGAAGAACAGCCAGAGGTACAGCTATAATTAACCTTATACAGCTTCAGCCGGGCGAGAAGATTTCAGCTGTAATTCCGGTTAAAGAATTCAGCGACAGCAAATTCTTATTTATGACAACTAAGAATGGTATCGTTAAAAAGACACCATTAATAGACTTTGCAAATATGAGAAAGACAGGAATTCAGGCTATCAACCTTAAAGATGATGATGAGCTTATCGAAGTTAAGACAACTAATAATAACAGAGATATCTTCCTTGTAACGAAATATGGTATGTGTATCAGATTCAATGAGAAAGATGTCAGAAAGACAGGCCGTACTTCAATGGGTGTTATCGGTATGAATCTTGAGCCGGGCGATGAAATAGTCGGTATGCAGATGAATACCCAGGGTGACTCATTATTAATAGTATCAGAGAACGGTCTTGGAAAGAGAACATCAATTGATGAATTTAAGCTTCAGAAACGTGGCGGTAAAGGCGTAAGATGTTACAGAATTAACGATAAGACAGGATATGTTGTAGGCGTTAAGGCTGTAAATGATGACCATGAGATTATGATGATTACAAACGAGGGAATCATTATACAGTTCAAGGTTAATACGATTTCAGAAATTGGCAGAAATACATTCGGTGTTAAATTAATTAACATCGATAAAGACGAAAATATTAAGGTTGCCAAGATTGCAAAAGTAAGAGATAACCCACGAGATATAGAAGATGAGATAGTTAAACTTATAGATGATGATTCAAAGAGTGAGAATAATACTTCAACGGAAGCTTCTGAATATAATTAGAATAAATTATTTTTGTGGCTGTGTGTATACACAGCCACTTCATAAATAAAAATATATGATTGGCTATGTATCATTTGAAATTTCTGAATATATCAATAATAAATATAAAAAATACAAGGAAAGGATATGCAGCTCTGACTTAAGTAAGTCAGACATAATGAGAAATATCATAAGCATCAGGTATAGAGATGAGAGAATTAAACGTATCAGTAATTACTGATAATATTAAGGAAATGTGTATCGAAGCAAATCATTTTCTGTCACAGGATATGAAAATGTGCTTAAACAAGGCATGTGAAACAGAGAAAAACGAACTTGGTAAAAAGGTATTATCTTCGCTTGAAGAGAACTTAAAAATTGCCGAAGAGGATATGATACCAATCTGTCAGGATACAGGAATGGCAGTAATATTTATAAAAATAGGTCAGGACGTTCATCTTACAGGCGGTAAATTAGAAGATGCCATAAACGAGGGCGTAAGAAGAGGCTATGTTGACGGATATTTAAGAAAATCAGTTGTTAAAGATCCATTAATCAGAGAAAATACTAAAGATAATACACCGGCAATAATCCATTATGAGATAGTTGACGGAGAAGATGTGACAATTACAGTTGCCCCAAAAGGTTTCGGAAGCGAAAATATGAGTCGTGTATTTATGTTAAAACCGGCAGATGGAATTGAGGGCGTGAAAAATGCAGTATTAACAGCTATCAAAGATGCAGGTCCTAATGCCTGTCCGCCAATGGTTGTAGGAGTAGGTATAGGCGGCGACTTCGAGAAATGTACTATTTTATCTAAGAAAGCATTAACCAGAAATGCAAATGAACATTCAACAATTCCATATGTTAAAGAATTAGAAGAGGAATTATTAGAAAAAATCAATTCATTGGGTATAGGTCCGGGTGGACTTGGCGGAAGTAACACAGCATTTGCGGTAAATATTGAGACATATCCAACACATATTGCGGGACTTCCTGTTGCAATTAATACATGTTGCCACGTTAACAGACACGTAACAAGAATAATATAATATTTTGCGAAATGGAGACCAGAGAGAAAAATGGAAAAATATATAAAAGCTCCACTTGATGGAGAAGAGATAAAAACACTTAAATCAGGTGATTATGTATATATAACAGGAACTATATATACTGCAAGAGATGCAGCGCATAAGAGAATGTATGAAGCATTGAAAGCAGGAGAAAAACTTCCAATAGAATTAAAGAACAATGTAATATATTATATGGGACCATCACCTGCAAGAGAGGGAAGACCTATAGGTTCAGCCGGTCCTACTACAGCGAGCAGAATGGATAAATACACTCCTGATATGTTAGATTTAGGTTTAAAAGGAATGATAGGCAAGGGTAAAAGAAGTGATGCAGTAAGGGAAGCCATCATAAGAAATGGAGCAGTATATTTCGCTGCCGTTGGTGGAGCAGGTGCATTATTATCAAAAAGTATTAAATCAAGTGAAGTTATAGCATATGATGATTTGGGAACAGAAGCCATAAGAAAATTAGAAGTTGAAAATTTTCCGGCAATAGTTGTTATAGATTCAGAGGGTAATAATCTGTATGAGATGGTATTACAGTAGGTAGGATTATATATAATAAATTTTCATATATATGGGATAAATATTTTATGTCTAAGTAAAATATTTATCCCATATATTTATAATGTCTGAAAATCATGGTCATATAATTCCTCATTTATTTTCCAAATTGGATATTTATTTTTTATACAGAATATGATAATACTGTCTCTTTTCTTTTTTGGAGATAAAGGAGAAAATTCTGATATTTTTAATGCATCATTAATTTCTGAAATAGAAAATTCAGCACCAATACATATAGATAATAATTTATTCCTTGATGGAACTCTTTTACCAGAAAGAATTTGATATCCGTAGATTTCATTAATTTCAGATTTTTTTATTATACCTGCTTTAGTAAGTCCTTTTTCTTCTATTTTGCTACATAGATAATCAGAAAGTGTTGTATCAAGTAGATAATCACCATTTTCATTTAAATATTTATCAATTTGAGATGTACTGTTAAGCTCTTTCATTAATTCATCTGTCAGTTTTTTCATATCTTACACCCTTTAACGTAAAAATTAAACCTATATGCAATATTTATATATAATATTAAATATTACAATAGATGAAAATTATATAAATAATTATGATATAATTGTAACACAAAAACAAAAATTAGTACTAAGCAATTTGCATAGTAAACTTCGAGTATATGGAGAAAAAAATATGAAAGAATGGTTAGATAATATTATAAAAGAACAATATACATTTGTTACATGTCTTAAAAAAGATGACAAGAATTTAATAAATGTATTAGAGAATAAAGAACTTCATAAAAAGGTAATATATAAAGAATATGAAGGTGATTGCGAAGTGTATAAAAAACTTATTAATATTAAAAGCAGAAATCTCCCAATTGTATATGAAGCAATTGAAATTGAAGAAAATAATGTAAAAAAATCATTGATAATAGAAGAATATATAGATGGTATAAGCATAGATCAGATATTGGAAACAGGATTATATACGTCATCAGGTGTAAAAAAAGTTGTACGAGAATTGTGTAATGCACTTAGTATACTTCATAGAAATGGAATAGTTCATAGAGATATAAAACCAGAAAATATAATGGTAACAGATAATGGAGAAGTCAAATTAATAGATTTCAATATAGCACGAATAGACAAAAATTATAGTGATGATAATAATGTTAACGATGGTGATAAGGACACAAGAATTTTAGGAACAATAGGATTTGCGGCACCGGAACAATTTGGAATAACGAAGACTGATGCCAAGACTGATATTTATGCAGTAGGAATATTAATAAATGTTATGCTTACAGGTGAACATCCTTCAAAAAAATTATGTACCGGAAGATGGAGAAAAGTGGTACAGAAGTGTACACAGATTAATCCAAATAATCGATATAAAGATGTTTTGGAAATTATAAAATATTAAGTAATTAATTTAGAGTATAGTTATAAATCGATTTGTAAGAAAACTCAAGATAATTAGTAAAAAGGTTCTAAGTATACAGCAGTTAATTATGCTGTGTGCTTAGGACTTTTTTAATTTATATATCTATAATAATATAAAATATAAGATATAAAGGAGAGATATCATATGATAAAGAAAGTAACAAGCAATATACTAAAATATCCTTCAGGATATGAACCGGATTATATAATTCCAAAAGAATATTGTGAATATAGATTTGCATTAGGAAAACATGGTACAAATCCTTTGGTTGTGATATGTATGAATCCATCAGCAGCAAAAGAAAATTCAAGTGATTATACAATAAACAGGATAATTAATATAAGTAAATTACTAGATATGGATGGTTGGATGGTATTTAATCTATATCCGGAGAGAGCAACAAATTCAGATCTATTAGAAGAATATAACTCAGAAATCGGCAAAAAAAATATACAGGAAATTAGAAAATATTTAGTAGAAAATAATATAAAGGAAGTATGGGTGGCATGGGGAGATGATAAAGGCAATGAAACATTGAAAAAGGGTAAAGAAGAAATAAATAATATGCTAAATTCAGAGAATATTAAAGAATATTATTATGGAACACTTACTAAATCAGAAAATCCTCGCCATCCTTTGCAAAGAAATGAAAAGTGGGATTTTACTAAAAAAAATTATTTATAAAATAAAGCTGACAGCTAAGTACAAGAATGGAATTTGTTGATAAAATTGAAAAAAAAGAAAGGGCCTGAGAAGGAAAGGTGTTAATATGAAAAAACATTTATTAAGAAAAATATTTATTGCCATAGGAATTGTGGCACTGGTAAGTACGGGAGTGATTAATAAGTCATATACAGTATTTGCAGAACATGATAGTACAGAAGATAGTTATTTTAAGTTAGTTTCTGACGATGTAAATGTATTGTGGATAGGTGATGATGTAACATCAAGTGAAGGAATTGGAAACAAGCAAGTGTATACAGTTATTGAAGGAGATTCTGTTGAAATTAAAGAGAGTCAATGGGGGACACAGAGTATAAAAGCTATAAAAGAAGGATATTCTAAGGTGCAAATTGATTACTATAATATAGGATATGAGGTAAATGAGTTATTAGAGTCTAAAACATATGAAATTAAGGTAATAAAAAGGGAAAAGGAAATAGAATTTACTGAGATACCTAAATCATTAAAGATAGGTGAAAAAATAAAATATAATATATTTAATGGCAATTATGGTTCAATACCGGGAATATACATTTCGGAAGCAAATAACAGTTTTAGAATGCCTGGTTATGGTGGCCCGGCAGATACAAGAAATTGGCCGGGATATATATTCACTGCAGTTAAATATGATAAGGATGGTAATGAGTATACGAAAGACATACATAATCTGGCTTTAGAAGCATTTTATCCGGGAACATATTCGTATGGTATGTATGAGGATTTAGATTATGATGCTATTAAAGCCGGAACGCTTAAACCAATCGGAACAGGTGAAATAATAGTTGAAGAGCCTGTAATAAAAACCAATATGCCTGAAATTGTTAAACCTGGTGAATCATTAGATTTTAAGACAGAGTTAAGTAATTTATGTTTGGAGGATGAAAAAACAACAGGATTATTAAAAGCCATATATCATCCTGAAATTACTGTAATTGATGGCGAAGATTGTATAAAATGTTCAGATGAGAAGAATGAACAGTTATGTTCAAGTGAAAAAATAGAATTTGTAAAAGAGGGGACAGTTACTTTAAATATAAAATATGTTGCTACAACACCAGAGAAGGATAGCACATCAAATTTGGATTTCGATTGGGGTAATGAGGTTCCAAAGTTGTATACAGCAGAAAAGACTATTAGTGTTAAAATAACAAATGAAAGTAATATAAAAGATGACGATTCAGATAATAAAAAAACAGATTCAAAAAATAATAGCTTAAATGATAACAAAACAGATGATAAATCAGATTCAAAATTAAATTCAAAATCAGATTCAAAATTAAATTCAAAA
>OMVQ01000007.1 GCA_900314555.1 uncultured Eubacteriales bacterium
CATTGAATGATTTAGGGGATGACTTTGAGTTTGATAATTATGTAGATATGGGAGACGGAACATATGGAATGGATTTGAAATATAAAGGAGAGACTGTGGCAGGAGCATATGTATATGCAGATACAGAAAAGGATATTGATAGAAAAACAATTATTTATAGGGTTTCTATAAGTAGAGTAGATGAACAGGTATTTAAAATTAGTAGAATAGATTGTAATAGTACAATAGAAGATGTAAGGAAATATATGAATAAATTTGAAGAAAAAAATAATGATAATACAGATGTAAATAATATTGAATATATAGATGAAAATTATTTATTTTGTTTATTTATTAATGATGAAGAAAAAATCACTTCAATTGTATTAGAAATGAAAGGGGAATAGATATGTCAGATTTTACAGCAAAAGAATTAAATGAATATATAGAAGAAAGAGTAAAAGAAAATGTAATAGATTCAGCGACAGATTTTGTAGCAGAATGTATAAAGTATGGAATTAAAAGTAATGCACAGACAATAGGAGTCTATACAGAAAATGAGATAATGATGATTATTTCAGATTCTGAAAAAGGTACAGATGAGATAATACAAGTTATATGTAAAGAGTATAATATTTATGAAGAGGATTGTAGTAAACTTCTTGATAGTATTGATGTAGCAATGAAATTAAAAGATATAGTTGAATTAGGAAAAAATTGTAAAAAATTATATGATAAATGGGGTGAATATAAAGAAAGTGGTTCGCCAGAAATAGCATCAGGAGTAATGAGTGATGTATTTAGGGTTTCATCTTCAGTAGTGGGAATGACAGATTTAGGTATAATAGGTAACATAATTTCAGAGCAGTTGGAATTAGGCGCATATTTGCTTGAAAAGGGAACAGAGTTAACACTGGAATACAATAAGAGATTTGAAGAGATAGATGCCATTTTGGAAGAATTAGATGAAATGGATAGAGATTCTTTAGATACAGATATGCAGGATAAAGTTAATGCTGCATTAACAAAAGGACAAAGCATATATGAAATTGCATTACAGAAGAAGTTTTATTCGGCATTATATTCAAGATATGGATGGATATATGATGGAATTGATACGGAAGAGACAAAGAAGATTAAAGAAATAAATTCTAAATTTAACAAAATGTCATTTGACAGCTTTGCTGATAAATATAGTAAATTAATGGAATATGGAGAAAAAACTGATGGCTTATCAGGTACAGGCAAGGATAAAGTGGTAGGAAAAGAAAATGATGGCTTTGGAGGTGCTAAAACTGCTCAGGATAATAAAGATCCATTAGTAATTGATTTGAATAAGAATGGAAAGTATACGAATTCTCAAAAGGAGGGTACACATTTTGATTTTGATGGAGAGGGGTTTGCAGAGAAAACGTCTTGGATTGAATCAGGAGACGGATTATTAGTTAGAGATATTAATCACAATGGAATTATAGATGATGGTTCAGAATTATTTGGAGATAAGACGATAATGTCTAATGGTAAGACTGCCTCGAATGGTTTTGAAGCTCTTGCAGATTTAGATTCAAATAGAGATGGAATAATTGATGAAAAAGATGCAGCATTTAATGAGATAAAAGTGTGGATTGATAAAAATAATAATGGAATCACAGATGAGGGAGAATTATTCACATTAAAAGATTTAGATATTACAAGTATATTATTAAATTATACATCAAAGAACTTTAGAGATAATGATAGCACAGTAACTGGAATATCTATTGTAAATAAGGGAGATGGAAGTACATATACAATTGGAAACCTTAATTTTAATATTTATACAACAGATACAATAAGTAAGAAAAATATTGAAATACCTGATGAAATTAAGAATAAAATGCCACAGTTATATGCTTCGGGCAATATATTATCATTACAGGAAGCAATGACAGTTGATAATGAACTTCTTGTATTAGTAAATAAATTTATTAATACTAAAGATATGGTACAGAAAAATACATTAATGGATAAAATACTTTTAAGATGGACAGGCTGTGAAAATATAGTGTCAGGTAGCAGAGGTGGAAATATCGATGCAACAAAACTGGCAGTTATAGAGAAATTTTATGGAACAAGTTTTGTAGGTGTAAATGGAAGTAATCCTAATCAATCTGCTTCTGTAATTTTGAATAATTTATATAATGATATTAATAAATCATTTAAGACAAAATTATTGTTGCAAACTGATTTAGTGCAGATAATCGAACTGACTAAAATAAATACAAAGAGATCTACTGGAAATAAACGAATAAATTATTCAGCAGTCATTGAGTATTTTGATAAGTTAACAGAATTAGGTTATGCTGATGAATCAATTATTTTTGGATATTATATTAATTATATTAAAAATAGTGATTTAACAAAGGATATTTATGACGAAAAACAGTTGAAACAATACATAAGAAAGAGTCAGTATTCTAATTTATATATGGAAATGTTAGAGTACAAGAATGAGTATTTTGGTAATAATGAAGATAATGTTATATCAGCTTCTAATGGTAATGATAGAATTTATGGCGGCGCAGGAAATGATATAATATATGCAGGAACAGGAAATGATAGTATCTATGGAGGAGTCGGAAACGACACACTAAGAGGAGGAACGGGAGATGACATCTATTACTTCGAACTGGGAGATGGAGAAGATATCA
>OMVQ01000122.1 GCA_900314555.1 uncultured Eubacteriales bacterium
AAAATACTGTTTGTGAAAAATTAGAATCCGCAGGTTATAGTGTTGAAAAATTACCGATTGCACCGAATCCTTTTGCCGCATATTCATATTCAGGTAAGGCGCAAGGAAAATATGGTGTTTATATTATTGCTGCAGGTACATACAGTATAGCTGACTATCATTATGGTGCAAATAAAAGTAAGAATAGTTTTAAGATGGCCGTATTTCCAATTAGGACTGATTTAAACAGTAAATTACAAGGTGATAATTGGGATGAATATCCAATCGGTGCAGATGCGGATTATAGTGGTCTTCCACGTGATATTGTGGGTAAAACATTCAAGCAAATGAATGAGATGTTGAAAGAGGATGTCCGTATTGTTCGTGGTAATACTCCTGATGAAATGGCAAAAAATGTATTAGCTGCTTTGGGAGGTCAGGTTAGTGATGATGATAAAGGTTCTTCTGGTTCAACTATTAAAGATGCAATAAAACAATTACTAGCTGCTTGGGATGGAGAAGTTGAATGTAAATGTATTAATGAATATGTATACATTAACAAAATACAAGACCCTCATGAGTCAGTTAAATATGTGCTGATGGAAGGAGGTAACATTATTGATGATAGTGTTACGATAAATGATTATAATCCGGATACAGTTAATTTCCTCACTGTACATTGGCAGGGTGGTGATGATATTGTTTATCGTGATGAGAAGTTGATTAAACGGTTTGGTGAGAAGCCTTTAGAGTTGGATGCTGTTAAAAAGGTTACAGTAACTGAAGAGAAAGAAACAACATCAACAGATACATCAACCACCAGTACAGATACTTCAGACTCAAGTGTAGAAACAACAGATGATACAAGTACAGATACATCAACCACCACAACAACCACAACCGAAACAAAAACCGAAGAAATACCTGTTGAAACATTAGAAGAAGCAGAAGCATTCGCCCGTATAGAATGGGCTAAAATAAAAAGGGATGATGGCCACACATTAGAATGTAAAGTTTTAGGCTCTGAAAGATGGCACCCTGGAGAATGGGCAAAAGTAATACTACCATCATTCGACTTAGAAGATTATATGTACATTACAGCAGTATCACAAACAGAAGATAATAATGGTGATTGGACTGCAAATGTAAACTTATCCGATTATCCTCCAAGCTTAGGAACAGAAACCGAATCAACTGGTGATGAGGAAGAGGAAGAGGAAACTGATGAAGAATTAGAAGAAGATACATTAGATACTGAAACAACTGAATAAAAAAAATAAAATAAGATAAGATTATGGTATTACCACATAACACCACTGACATAAATCATCGTTTATACTCAACATTAAACGAAGATGTTAAACTAACCAGTGATGAATACGGCCGTTGGGATTTAGACTTTCAAAATGGGGATATAGTATATGTTGATGGTTTGAAAAGTCTTGAAAATGCTTGTATAATAGCTATTATGACAAGATATAATGAATTAAAAAACAATCCGTTATATGTTGATTTTGGTTGTCGAGTACATGAATTAATCAAGGAAAACCAATCATCAATGACTGAATATAAAATAAGAGAGTTCATAAACGATACACTTATTAAAATACGTAGGATTAAAACTGTTCATTGGGTGCATCTTGAAAAATCAAAGGAGAATTATTATAAATATAAGGTTACTTTCAATATCACCAGTATTGATAATCAAACATTAACCACAACATTATCATTATAAAAAAAATAAAGAAAAAGGAAAATATAATAAAAGAAAATTTTTTTTTGTTAAGTTATGAGTTATAAACAGAAACATTATCGAGAAATCTTCTTAAAAGACTTAGAAGAATCTTTAGATGCGGGATTAATTAGTCATGAAGAAGAATTTGAAGATTACATTAAAAATCGTAAAGATATATCAAATTTCCATGTGATGAATTTAAGTGTTGAAGCACAAAGAATCGATTATACTTATGATGATATAACGCAGGTATATAATTCTAATAAAGTAAATCTAGCAGATAATACTGATTTGGATGAGTTAGGAGATATTATTAATTGTCCTCGTCCTCAAGCAACAAGAGCAGGATTGGATGTATATTTTTATCTTCCTAATAACACATCATCAGATATAACCATACCATCAGGTGTTGAAATAACTGGAAAAAATGGTATTATATATATTACTAGTGAAGAAATATATTTTGCAGAAGGAAGTGATAGTGCAGTTGCTCATGCTTATGCAAAAAACCCTGGTGTAAAAAGTAAAGTTGTTGAAGGTGAATTGAACATTATTTTAACTAACTTATCACAATATTACACAGGAAACATCACTTGCAATAATCCTACTGGTAGTAGTGGCGGTTATGAAGCATACACTGATGATGAATACCGTATATTACTAAAAAATTGGATTAAAGCTAATCAGAAAGGTAATTATTGGGCTTTTGTTAATTTCTTCAGTAACTTAGATGGTATTGACGGATATAAATTAGTTCCTAATTGGGATGGTTCCGGCACTATTAAAATTATCATTGATCCAGGAGATGTTTATACTTTAAGAACAATTTATAACACAATATATGAGGAAGTTACACAAATTGATGATATTATTTATCTAACAGCACCACAGAAAGTTTATATTGATGTTTATGCTAGCGTTAATATTGATTTGGATATGTT
>OMVQ01000085.1 GCA_900314555.1 uncultured Eubacteriales bacterium
ACCCTGTACATAACTGTATCTGTTAAGACTCTGGCTTACATTGATACTTCCATGTACTACGTCCTGATTGATGAATCGCTTGATATTGACATTATAATATCTCGCTCTCATATAGTAAAGACCATTATCATCTGTCATTACGCCTAGCTGACCATTATATAAGAATGGTGTTATCTTCGTATCTCCACTTAGAACTTCACCATAGGCACCATATTCATAGCTTTGGATTACATTTCCATTATTATCAGTTAACTTTGTGGTACTTCCAATATTATTGTAATGATAGTTTCTCTGTATCTTCTGACAAGACTTGCGTCAACGAAAGGTAGATACCATCATTTTTTAACTAATGGGATTGATGTCTTAAAATATAACCATAATAAATTACATTACTTTTCCAAATCCTGCTGTATGATTTTTCTTAAATTGCCTAATCCAGACAATCTTTGAGTATTATTATAAATTATCTCTTCACCATTCTCTGTAAAAACTTTAAAATCATATGATAAATCATTTACCAAAGAAATTGATATTATTTCATCATTCTTCTTTATCATAAACTCAATTTTACTTGTCCCCTAATCAAACATATCAATAATTTCAAGACCATTATTAGATAATATATTCTTTATTATTTCTTTTGCAACTATTAACACATTACTTACCCCCTCTTGGTATAAACATACCCATGAACAAAACATTGCACATTCAGTATTTATGCAGATTTTCGAGGCATGAATTCTTCCACAAGGAAATTCTGTCCATGAAGCCAGTCTTGCCATATGGAAAGTTGGTAAATTTCCGATAACGGGCGTACCCATCAAAAATTTTGTTGTCTTTTAAAATCAAACAAAGACGCTGATTGTCGCTGCCATCATAAAAATTTTTTCAATAGCAAAAAGCATCGTGATTGCACAAAGTACATCACCATTCCCGATGATTTAAGGCTCTCTATCGATAGAGACAGCAAATATTTCAAAAGCAATTACTCTCTTCTTACAGAATGTGAAAAATATAATTCACGTTTCAAAAATACAGAACAGGAACGTATGTAGGTAAGGAACAAATCATCTGTTACCAATTTGAATACACTTGTCCATATCAGTCTGTTAGCAGTTGCTGTTGCTACAATCATCGGTGGCACAGTGCAATCCTACCGCAAGCTTAAATCTGTAAAACGAATTGCTTAATAAAGAGCCTTTAATACTCCTTATTTGCGTAGGTTCTGGACTTGCGTTAGCTTTGCTATGCCCTAAATTCTCAATCTTTTTAGTTTACAGGAGTTAACTGCCAAATCCTATATCTAAATCAATGAGTTTTACTCATCTCTAACATATAAAATTTAAATGTATTTTACTTTTAATTGTAACCAGAATTTAATTCTTTAACTCATCTAACCATTTTTCAACATTATCCTTGACTATAGTATCACCTATATTTTTAATACTTAGATATTCTGTTTTAAAATCCTCCCCCAAAATAGGTAGCCTTGAATAATCCCAAGCACCGTCATCTGAATATATAAGTCCACCTGTTAAAATAGCTATTCCTATAGCTAAATAACCATAATACAAACTTACTATAGCAGGTTGCCCCATTGTTCTTTTAACACTCCAAGAATATCCTATTTCCAGGTTAGCATCTACTTTTTCTTTCATAGATTGAGCATGCTTATTTCCTTTTATCTCTTCATTCCAAAAGTCTTTATCTATCTCAGTTAACTCATGGTAAAATACATACACTTCGCCTTCCCCATTCAGATTGAATACTGTATAATAACTCTCCTTTAAAGTCAAAGAAATAGGATTAGTATATACTTCATTATCAGCAGTTACCTCTTTGGTAGTAATATCAATCCTTTGTGATATCTTTTCCTTTTTTAAAAATTCACTAAATAACTCAACAGAATATTTAATTATCTCATCACAATTTGGTTTCTTTTTTGTTGTTGGAAATATTTCAAAACTCATACTCATTTTTTTACCTCCTACTTCGGCATTACAACAATATCATTTATATTACAAGTTCCACCATTTTTTTCTATAGCTCCTCTTACTCTACCTAATATGTTTCCTAAATCATCCGCTGTCACTGTTGTGCTGGACAAATCTAGCACTACTCCTGTAGTTTGGGTATTTTTCTTGGTTATTGCCCTAATAATTGCAGATGGATTACTAGTTGTTGGTGTATATACATCATAATTAATTCCATTTACCAATAAATCTGACGTTTGCCCACCTGCTCTTGTTCCTACTGGTGGTCTCAACACCACATCATTTTCCAAACCTGCCATATACTGTGCTGCATTTATTTCACTAGTATATCCGTCAGTAATTAACTCGACTTTTTGATGGGTAGTGTATCTACTACAACTTTTTCACTTGGATCAATCTCATCAAG
>OMVQ01000044.1 GCA_900314555.1 uncultured Eubacteriales bacterium
ATGAGATTGATCCAAGTGAAAAAGTTGTAGTAGATACACTACCCATCAAAAAGTCGAGTTAATTACTGACGGATATACTAGATTAAGTAATTATGAGAGAATGTGTCATAGAATAATGGCTTGAGTTAAGTGTATTGGCAGATAAGATATATAATCTTTCAAAGAGCAAAAACACCGATGACAAATGAGCAATTTATTTTTAATATTTAATATTTATATATCACACAACAAAAATAATTAAGGAAAGGTATTTTAAATGAGAATTTTACATCTTGCAGATTTACACATTGGGAAGAAAGTTCATAGTTACAGTATGTTAGAAGAACAAAGACATATTCTGTGCGAAGAGACTATGGACGTGATTAGAGACAATAATATTGAAGTGGTGCTGATAGCAGGAGACATATATGATACACCTATGCCATCAGGACAGTCAGTTGAGTTATTTGATGAATTTCTGACATTACTTAATGGGTTAAATATAAAGGTATATATAATTCCCGGTAATCATGATTCAGCAGAGAGAATGTCATTTGCATCCGATATACTTAAGAATAATTCCATATATATTTCTAAACCACTTAATTATGATATAGATAATGCAAGGCTTGAGAGTTACGAATTATGCGATGAGTATGGCAAGGTAAATATATATTTAATGCCTTATTTACGAAGTGGAAATGTAAAAGAAATCATAGATAATACAGATATAGATAAGAACGAAAGAAATATCTTAGTTGCACATCAGTTTGTAAGTTGTATAGGATATGAAAATGAATTATCAGATTCAGAAGTTATAAGTGTCGGTGGCGTAGATAATATAGATGTGGGAATATTTGATGAATTTGATTATGTTGCATTAGGACATCTGCACGCACCACAGCATATAGGCAGAGAAACGGTAAGATATGCAGGTTCCATTTTAAAATATTCATTTTCAGAGACTGACCAGAAGAAATCATTTACCATAATTGATTTTAAGGAAAAGGGAAATATCAGTATAGAAAAGATACCGGTTGTTCCAATAAATGATATGAGAAAAATAAAAGGTCCTATAGATAAATTGTTATCAGAAGACATTTACAAAGAGGGAAATGTAAATGATTATATCCAGGCAACGATTACTGATGAGGACGAAGTATTTGATGCGATGAGGAGGCTTAAAGAAGTATATGTCAACCTGCTTAAGTTAGATTTTGATAATTCAAGAACAAGGGCGCATAACGAAGTAGAGAATATTGATAACATCGAGAAGAAAGATGAATTAACATTATTTAAAGAATTCTATAAAAACAGAACGGATATTGAACTTACAGAAGATGAAGAAAAAGTAATGATTGATATAATTAATGGAGTGAATAAAGTATGAAACCAATATATTTAGAGATGTCGGCATTCGGACCTTACAGTAATGTTGAAAATGTAGATTTTACAAGAATCAATAATGAGTTATTTCTGATAAGCGGAGATACGGGCTCTGGTAAGACAACTATATTTGATGCAATTGTATTCGCATTATACGGTGAAGCAAGTGGAAATATAAGACAAAGCAATAGTTTAAGAAGCGATTTTGCAGATGATGATACGGAGACTTATGTAGAGCTTACATTTGAATGCAATGGCAAGGAATATTATATACGAAGAAGTCCTGAGTATCTGCGAAAGAAAAAGAAGGGTACAGGTTATACTAAAAAGGCAGCAGATGCTATTCTTAAATATCCTGATGGCAGAGTTGTAACCAAGGCATGTGATGTAACGGATAATGTTGTTGACTTAATGGGAATTACGAAAGAGCAATTTACAAATATTGCAATGATAGCACAGGGAGATTTTCTAAAGCTTATTTTAGCTAAAACAGATGACCGTTCTAAGATATTCAGAGATATTTTTAATACCGGTAAATATTTAGATATACAGAACAGCCTTAAAACGGAAATGTTTGAAAGAAAAGAAATTAAAAGTAAATTTGAAGAAAGCATATTCCAGTATGAAAATGATACTGTCTGCGATGAAGCTTCAGGGTATTCTAAAGAGCATAAATTAATGATAAGTGAGAAAAATATCAACAGAATAGATGAATTTATTAAACTTATAGATGAAATTATTGAGAGTGATAAAAGAGTAAAAATTCAGACTGATGATAAGAGAAAAAAATATGATGAGTTACATAAAAATATAAGTGAGTTAATCAGGTTATATAAAGAGAAAACAGATAAGTCTGCCGAAATAGAAAAATTAAAAAATACTATTATAAATGATAACTTAGCAATAGAAGAGACTACTTGTGCATTAGATGAACACAATGCAAAAAGAGATGAAAGAGATAAGAATTTCATACTGTATAATGAAATTAACTCCAAATTAGATGAATATGAGAAACTTGATATAACAATAAAGAAAGAGCTTGAATTAAGAGAGAACAATGAAAAGCAAAATACAAGCTTAGTTAAGCTAAATAAAGAAACAGAAAAATTAAGGAAAGATTTAGATAATCTGAAAGCTTTAGAAAAGGAATATCATAATACTTTAAAGCTGTTAAATGAATATAAATTAAAGCAAAATGATTACGAGAATAAAAATACACTTTTAGATGAGCTTATAAAAAGAAAGAAAAATATTGATAAACTTAATAAGAGCTTAGAGAAAGAAGAGCAGAAATATCTAGAGAAAGAAAAGAACGTAGATAATGCCAAAGCAATTGCTGACAAGACAGAGAAAAGTTTCTTAAGAGCGCAGGCAGGAATAATGGCAGGAGATTTAGAAGAGGGTAAAAAGTGTCCGGTATGTGGTTCGTTATCCCACCCTGAACCTGCTAAGTTATCACTAGAGGCAGCTACGCAGGAGGAGGTTAAGGAGAAAAAGAAAATTGCAGAAGATTTAGTAAAGGAATTAGAAAAAGCCGGATTAGATTACAGTCATATTAAAGGTAAATTAGAGACGGAAAAATCTATGTATGAGGAATCTGGTAAGAAGATAAGTGATTTAGTCGATTATAATGATTACAAAGAAGTAGAAAGATTAAGTGATAAATTAAAATGCGAAATAGCAGAACTGAATAGTAAGATATTACAATACAATCAATTTATCCATGAAAATGATAATATATCTGACAAGATAATAAAATGTGAAGAAAAGATAAGTTCAAATACTTCAAAGATGCAATCTGCTACAGATAAAATAAATGTTAATTTAATCGAGATGGCTAAAACTAACACAGAAGTAGAAAAGATAAAACAGGGACTTAAGTATCCTACTAAACAGGTTGCACAAACAGAAATTAACAGACTTAATACAGAAATCAAGAAATATGATAAGGCTTCTGAACAATTATCAGATAAATTAAGAAAATTAAATGAAGAGAAAAAGGGATTAGAGGGACAGATTAAAGCCTTTAATAAAGAAATCGGGAATACCGATAAGAAAATATCTGAGTATATAAATGTGTTGGAAGATAAAAATATAGAATTTGCAACGTCTACAGATAAGACTATAGTTCAGGATAATGAAGATATAATTTTGGAAGATTTGGAATATTTAGAAGATAATGCAACAATTTCGAAAGATTATAAAGTCTTGGAGAGTAAATTTGTAAAAATTGACTGGCAGGATACACAGGCAGTCATTAATGAAAAGAAGATTATAGAAAAAGATTTAAAAGTATTAGAAGAAATGTCTGTTAATGCAGAATATAGAATAAGAAATAATGAAAAAGCGATTGCAAACATCAGAAAAACATTTAATGAGAGAAAAAATGTTATTAAAGAATATCTTACCTATCAGAAACTTTCGAATGTTGCAAATGGAATGATAAGTGGCAAGGATAAGATAACCTTTGAAAGATATGTTCAGGGAACGTATTTTGAATATATTATAAATGCTGCAAATAAACGTCTTATAGAAATGACAGACGGAAGATATGAGTTATTAAAGAAGAAAGATAATAACCTAAAGGCACAGACAGGCTTAGAATTAGATATCAAAGATGCTTATACAGGTAAGGTAAGAGGTGTCAATACTCTGTCAGGTGGTGAAGCATTTAAGGCATCATTATCTATGGCGCTTGGATTATCTGATGTCGTTCAGGGATACGCAGGTGGAATTAAATTAGACTCAATGTTTATAGATGAGGGCTTTGGTTCACTAGACCACGAATCACTTGAGAAAGCAATAAATATTTTAAATGATTTAAGTGATGGCAAGCGAATGATAGGTATAATTTCACATATAAGCGAATTGAATGAACGTATTGACAAGAAAATTCACATAGAGAAAAGTAATGAGGGAAGCAGGATTAGCTGCTTATTTTAAAGTATAATTTTATAAGAGAAAGAATTAATATACCTGAAGAATGGAGAAAAAGTGTGTTAAAAAGGATATATGAAATAATAGAAATAGCGGACGAAGATGATAAAATAAGTTCAATTTATGATGGAATTATGCTATTAACAATTATATTGAGTATTATACCATTATGCTTTAAGAGACAAAATGTTTATTTGTATTATATTGACAGAATAACTGTAATTATATTTATAGTTGATTATTTTCTTAGATGGATTACAGCTAAATATAAATTAGAAAAATATAAGACGAGAGCATTTATTTATTATCCGTTTACTCCTATGGCAATTATAGATTTACTATCTATATTACCATCAATAACTGCATTAAATTCAGGTCTAAAACTTTTAAAGTTATTTAGACTTATCAGAACATTTAGAATATTCAAATTTATTAGATATTCACGTAGCATACAGGTTATTGTAAATGTATTAAAAAAAGAAAAAGATGTTTTAGTGGCAGTATGTTATTTGGCATTAGGGTACATAATTGTGGCAGGTTTAATAATGTTTCAGGTTGAACCGGAAAGCTTTAATAGTTTATTTGATGCGATTTACTGGTCAACGACTGCATTAACAACAGTAGGCTATGGAGATATTTATCCGGTTACTATTTTTGGAAAATTAGTCAGTATGATTTCGTCAATAGTAGGGATAGCAGTAGTAGCTTTACCGGCAGGTGTAATTGATAGTGTCAAGTGACCTATGAAAAAACGAGTCAAAAGAAAAAGGCTCATTTGAACCTTGAAAATCTGTAAATATTAAAGAGTGTGG
>OMVQ01000014.1 GCA_900314555.1 uncultured Eubacteriales bacterium
AATGTGAAGGAGCAGGAAGAAAATATGTATTCTTCTTCATCAGACACTACTGAAGAATTGTGTTCTTCTTCAACAAACGGTACATGTTGAGACTGTAGCTCTTTTGTCTAAACTATAACAAAAGCCGGATGATTACTTTAATGTCACGATTTGTACCGAAAAAACTTTTTAAAAAGAAATTTGCAAAAGGAGATGCTTTGTTTGGCAAATAAAAAAGATGAAATAACCATCCGTTCCAGTGCAGCGGAATACTTAACCTATGTTGCTTCTGTCGGTGACCAACAGGACAGTATTGAGATGCGTTATGAGGATGAGAATATATGGCTGACGCAGAAAATGATGGCAACATTGTATGATGTTGGATTGCCGACGATAAATGAACATATTAAAAAAATATTTGCAGACAGTGAGTTAGAAGAGACAACAACTATTCGGAAATTCCGAATAGTTCAAACTGAGGGTTCACGTCAGGTCACACGCGATACCAAGCACTATAACCTTCAAATGATCATTGCTGTAGGTTTTAAGGTCAATTCCGAGCGTGCAGTTCAATTTCGTAAATGGGTAAATCAGATTGCAAAGGACTACACTATCAAAGGCTGGGTTATGGATGATGAACGCTTAAAGAATGGTGGTTCTGTGCTTACAGTAGAATATTTCGACCGTTTGCTTGAGCAGATTCGTGAGATTCGCATATCTGAGCGTAGATTTTATCAGAAGATAACGGATATCTATGCCACAGCTCTCGATTATGATCGAACTGCAAAGACAACAAAGCAGTTTTTTGCTAAAGTGCAAAATAAGATGCATTATGCAGTACATGGACATACAGCAGCAGAGTTGATTTACGAGCGTGCAAATGCAGATAAGCCGCATATGGGGCTTATCACATGGGCAGCAGCACCGGAAGGTAAGATTGTAAAAAGTGATGTGAGTGTCGCCAAAAATTATTTGAGTGAGCAGGAAATGCGTTCCTTAGAACGTATTGTATCAGCATATTTGGATTTGGCAGAGGATCGTGCAGAACGTCATATTCCTATGACAATGGAGGACTGGTCAAAGCGATTGGATTTATTTTTGATGGCAGATGACAGAGAAGTCCTTCAGGATGCTGGCAAAATTACTGCGGAAATTGCCAAGGCAAAAGCTGAGACAGAATTTGAAAAATACCGTGTCATTCAAGATAGACTATTCATATCTGACTTCGATAGATACCTGCTGGATCTTGAAGAAAATGCGAAGAAGTAAATATAAAAGTAGATAAAGTATATATATGCTTTTATTGAATGGAAGAATGAAGTAAAAAGTAATCTTAAATAATAGGAGGCAAAATTATGATAGATTACAAAGATAAAATAAATGCAGATTATAATTATGGCACAAAATTAAAAGAAAACGAAATTGCATTTGCAATTTACTGCAAATCATCTGATATAGACTTAACAGATTTTTGTAACCATATATACTATATTTTATCTTTGGGCAATTGGATAGCAAAAAATAAAGATATTAGTATGTGCATTGTAGATAGTAACTTGGATATTCTGGGATTAGAAGATAAAAATGCATATAATAATATCATATATATTAAATGTGAAGATATAAGCAATGAAAATATTAATGTAGATAAATTTAGAAAAATGCTTGATTTTAAAGAAATTAACAAGACTATACCGTCTAATGGATATTCAATTAATAATATTACCGACTATATTATATATGGATGTTATGAAAGAAAATTGGATAAGGGAGCTGAACTTAACCCGTATTGTTCAGATATTGAGGATAATAGAAATCTATTAAAAGAAGATATATTTATTAGAGTAGAAGAGATATTTGCAAAAGAAAATTATAAAAAGAATTTATTAAATATTTATCATTTAGTTGGTAAAGACAGAATATATGCGTATGCTGGTTTTTCTTATAATATTATTATGAATAATGCAATAGAAAATTATGATATAACAAATATTATAAATGAAAAATTTAAAACAAATTTAGATAGTTCATCATTAAAATCTTACGATATAAAAAATCATACTGAAGCTGTTAACGAAATATTTAAATCATTATACGTTGGTGAACTAACTGATAAATTATTTGATGAATTGAAAAAATATTTAAGCAAGATTGAAAATAAATTAGGCAGTTATATCAAGTTGTATTTAATTGAAGAAAGTGGTACTAATAAAAGTAATTCAGTAAATACTTTTTATATTAATTTGGGAACTTGGTGTGTAGTATATCAAAATGCAATA
>OMVQ01000071.1 GCA_900314555.1 uncultured Eubacteriales bacterium
TGTAACTGTATTTTGGTTATCAACCAGTGATTTAGATTTGCCTGTGTTATCCATAAATTCTTCAACATTAATTCTCTCTGCAAACCTGACGTATTCTCTCGGATTACTTATATAATTAAGAATCTCATTAAATATAATATTTTTTTTATAATCCAATGCAATTATTTCATCAAACAGCTTAAACGCACCTAAGAATATAAGTGGCACAAAAGTATATACGGATGCCTTATTAATATTTTCAATTATTATACTTTTGCTATTACCAATATCCGATAAAATAATCAGATCCATGGTCGCACCAATAATCATACATATCGTAATTGCAATATTTCCATAATTATTTATTCTATCAAGATTCATTCCAAAACATTTCCATTTATGTAGTTCACTCTTTAAATAATATTCAGGCAGATTAATCTGTCTGTTATTTTTAATTTCATTATTAAATTCTTCAATTATCGGTTTTATCCTCTTACAACCAATGAAATTCTGACTTTTGATTTTTCCAATAACCTCATCATAGCAAAGACTACATATTGTTTTAAATACGAATGCAATTATCAATCCAATAGTCATTACAATTATTATCCCACCATTATTAACCATATTTTCTAAATACCTCACTTCTATAACTCCTTCCAAATAATTATACTCATAGATATTTACAAAACTGCATTTATATGTTGGCATTTCACCTGTTAGCATTTCGATACATTTTGTGATTATCTACTTTAAACCGTGTGTTTTGTTACCCGGATTTTTATTATCATATAATTTAACACATATCTTTACCAAATTAAATAGGTCAGGGGTAAAAATCGTTCATCTTATTTCGACATTTATTTTTGACTTATATTGTTTTTATAGTATAATATCTTTAAAATTCATATAAAATTATAAGAGGAGGTTCATTATATGGTATATAGAACTAAAGGAACTTGTTCAAGAGAAATTCAAATAGAAACCGATGGAGATATAATAAAAAGTGTAAAATTCATAGGTGGTTGTAGTGGTAATACTCAGGGTATATCAAGCCTTGTTAAAGGTATGAAGATTCAGGAAGTTATTGACAGAACTGAAGGAATTGACTGCGGTGGCAGAGGAACTTCCTGTCCAGACCAGCTTTCTAAAGCATTAAAACAAATTCTTGCAGAACAGAACGGAGGCAAATAATGTCTAAAAAAATTATTTTAACCGGTGGTGGAACAGCCGGTCATGTTACACCTAATATTGCACTTATACCTGGTTTAAAAGAAAAAGGCTATGAAATTAAATACATAGGTTCTTATGACGGAATTGAAAAGAAACTTATTGAGGAAATCGGTATTGATTATCAAGGGATTTCTTCCGGTAAATTAAGAAGATATCTTTCCGCTAAGAATTTTTCTGACCCATTCAGAGTTATTAAAGGATATAAGGAAGCCAAGAAAATTATTAAGAATTTTTCGCCTGACATTGTATTTTCAAAAGGTGGCTTTGTATCAGTTCCTGTTGTACTTGCTGCCAAAAAATATAAAGTACCTGTAATAATTCATGAATCAGATATGACACCCGGACTTGCTAATAAAATAGCAATGTCTGCTGCCACTACAATATGTCATAACTTTCCTGAAACTGCCAATTATCTTCCAAAGGGTAAAGCACTGCTTACAGGTTCACCAATCCGTAAAGAACTTCGTGAAGGTGATAAATTAGCAGGCTTAAATATGTGTGGTTTTACTGCTAATAAGCCAATCATTATGGTTATCGGTGGTAGCCTTGGAGCCGTTGCAGTTAATGAAGCAATACGAAATTCATTAGATACATTGTTAGAAAAATACCAGATTGTTCATTTATGTGGAAAAGGTAAAACTGACGAGTCATTAAATAATCGTCCCGGCTACAAACAGTATGAATATATTAAAGCTGAACTTAAAGATTTGTTTGCTATGGCTGATATCATAGTTTCCAGAGCCGGTGCAAATGCAATTTGCGAAATTGTAGCTCTTAGAAAACCTAGTATTCTTATTCCACTTTCTGCAAGAGCCAGTCGTGGAGACCAGTTACTTAATGCCGCTTCATTCAAGAAACAGGGCTTTAGTGAAGTTATCGAAGAAGAGGAACTCACAAACGAACTCCTTGTAAATACAATTAATTCTGTATACGAAAATAGAGATAAATATATTAAAGCCATTGATAATGCCGGTACAACAGATGCCGTACAGACAATTCTTGACCTTATAGATAAGACAGTTAAGTAATATATTAAGATATATTAAAAGTAAACAACTCAAACTTCGCACAGACATAATATAATTAAATCATCTGTATTAAGTAAATTTGCATATATAAATATCGAAACTTTTGCAAGAATTGCTAATTTGTAGATATCTTTTTTCGGCTCTTTTGATTATTTGAGTTCATTCAATGCCATACACCAAAACCGAGATGTCCGTCTATGACATACACTTGATTTATGACGTATCGTGTGCGAGTTAATGCCATCTGAAGCAAAAGGTCGGTGCAGTAAATCACCGTTCAAGCGAAGTGCGTTTGATTTGCTGCACCGTAATAACCTCTGCTGAGGATGGCATCTACTCGCACTAGATTAAGGAAATATGAAAGTGTATGTCATAGACGGACATCTCGGCTTAGGTGTATGTCTTTTGAATGTACACAAAATCTGAGCCGAAAAAGATATCTTACAAATTTACACAATTCTTGCAAGGTGTTTCGATATTTATATCTGTCAA
>OMVQ01000045.1 GCA_900314555.1 uncultured Eubacteriales bacterium
CGCGAGGATCGCACTGCGGCGGAACGGAAAATGTTGCTATCGCAACCCGCCGCAGGCGGAGAATGTCGCAAGCGACATTCTTTATTCGTTACTCCTCGAACTATAAGCCATAGGACAGAACGTTTGATGGCTGGGATTAGTCATCAAACGTTCTGTCCTATAACGCGGGATTAGCCATCAACACGTTTTGCCATATAACTATGTTTCGTTCTATAACTCTCTCAGTTTCTATTTCTTTCCTAACATAAAATAAGCGATAAACTTTAAATAAAAGTTTATCGCCTATTCATAAATAATGAGACATCGGGGATTCGAACCCCGGACAACTTGATTAAAAGTCAAGTGCTCTACCACCTGAGCTAATATCCCATTTGCATTTTTCAACACAACAAAGAGATATTATCATACAATGTTGCAAAAATCAAGCATTTTTTACAAATTTATATTATTTTTATTATTAGTAAATATTAGCACATGTATTAAGCTAAATTTATATATTGTATATGATTTTATGATATAATAAACAAAAGTTTGAATGAAAGATATTATATTTGAAAAGTAGAGGTTATATTTTTTTTCTATATTTCATAATAAAATTTTGGAATTATCCAGAGATTTTTGAAAATGATAAAATTTATCTTAAAATTATAAATATTGAAAAAAATAAAATACGAAAGAAGGTGAATGTATGACAATCTTACAACTAAAATATGTTTTGGCAATTGCAGGTTCTTCGTCGATGAGAGAGGCTGCCAGTAAATTGTTTGTATCTCAGCCTGCACTTTCTGCCACGATTCATGAATTAGAGGAAGAACTGGGAATTAAGATTTTTGAGCGTAATAATAAGGGAATATCACTATCAGAACAGGGAAGAGAGTTCATTGTGTATGCAAAACAGGCAGTTAGTCAATATGAACTTATCGAGGACAGATATATTGAAAAAGATAAAAATAAAAAGCACTTTTCTGTTTCAATGCAACATTATGTATTTGCTGTTCATGCATTTGTGAATACAGTGAAAAAATTTGATTCTGAGAGGTTTGTATATTCAATTCACGAAACCAGAACAGATGAGGTGTTGAAGAATGTGAAGAATCTAAAAAGTGAAATTGGAATTATTGCATACTCGAAAAGTAATCAGAATATTCTTAAGAAACTATTTAGGGAATATCAACTTGTGTTTTATCCGCTTATGGTGCGTAATACATTTGCGTATCTGTGGAAAAATCATCCGCTGGCCGGGAAGAAAGAGATTTCTTTGGTAGATTTAAAGGACTATCCATGTATAAGCTTTGATCAGAGTAGTGACAGCGATTTTTATTTGTCTGAAGAGGCATTGGGGGACTATGAATTTGATAAGCTTATTAAATCAAATGACAGGGCAACTTCTGCGGAGATTATGGCAAAACTCAATGGATATTCTATAGGAACCGGAATTATGACAGAAAGTATTACTCTACGGAATGGAATTGTAACCATAAAATTAAAGGAAGAGGATCCGTTGACGATTGGATATATAATAAGAAAAAATCATAAGTTAAGTGATATAGGAGAAATGTACATAGAAGAGCTTGGAAAGTATCGGGAAAAGGAACTCATATGATGTGTTCATTGATAGTTGTGATAAGAAAATTTAATTGCAAATGATAAATTTCAAGAATTATACAGCAAATGATTTGTGTGATAAGATTCGTATAACATAAATCAGAGAGCTGACTGGAAAACCAGAGGTAAGAAATAATACCTCTGGTTTTTTATATATTAATATTAAGGAGGTCACCATATGATTTTAAAACAGATAAAAAAGATAAGTTTAATAATTTCTTTAGTATTTGCCATTTTAGTTCAGATATTGATTCCCTATTCTGCTAAACAGCCGGAAACACAACAACCATATTATTTGTATTTTTTGTACATATTAGGAGTAATTTTTATCATTATATATATTTTCTCCTTTTTTAGCAGAAAAATATCAGGTACATTGGAAAAAATCGGACCATTATTGGCAGGAGGTGTATTAATCTTAAATATTGTAAACCTGGTTTGCAGTAAATACGCATTGCTTCATGTATTGTTTTTTCCATCACTGGATAGAATTTTTGGCGTTTTTGTAAATGACCGTGAATTATTGTTTAAGTGTGTATTGTCATCAGGCAAACTTTTGTTAATTGGATTTACGGTTGGAGCTGTCTTAGGTTTTACAACAGGAATACTGGTAGGCTTTAATAAGAAAATAGCATATTGGGTAAATCCTTTTATAAAAGTAATTGGACCAATACCACCTACTTCATGGTCACCATTAGTATTATCGTTATTTAGTACATCATATCAGGCTGCGGTATTTATGATTGCATTGGCGGTATGGTTTCCGGTTACGGTTATGACAAGTAACGGAATTCAAAATGTCCAGCAAACCTATTTTGAAGTAGCTGATACATTAGGTGCAGGAAAATTATATAAGATTTTTAAAGTAGGAATTCCGGCAGCATTACCGAGTGTATTTTTAGGCTTTTTCTATGCTACAACAGGTTCTTTTGTAACTTTGGTTACGGCTGAAATGTTTGGATGCAAATCAGGAATTGGCTGGTATCTGAATTGGCAGAAGAGTATGATGTTATACGCAAATGTATATGCGGGACTTATATTGTTGGCAGTTTTATGTAATGTGATTATTACCATTTTATTTAAGTTCAAAGACAGAATATTGGGATGGCAGAAAGGAGTGATTAAATGGTAGGCGAGATTAAAATAGAAAATGTATCAAAAAGCTTTCAAAATACAGATGGCACTGTGGTAAATGCTTTGAATGAAGTGAATTTATCAGTGAAGGCGGGTTCTTTTATATCTTTAATCGGTCCATCAGGCTGTGGAAAAACGACGCTTTTAAGAGCTATTGCAGGATTGAACCTTGCAGATAAGGGAACAGTTTACCTGGATGGAGAACCTGTTACAAAACCCGGACATGAAAGAGGATTTGCATTTCAACAGGCTAATTTATATCCATGGCTCTCAATTGAAAAAAATATAGCTTTTGGACTTAAGGCAAGAGGAATATATAAACAAAAGAAAGAAGATGTAAAAGAATATATAGAAATGGTTGGCCTGAAAGGTTTTGAGAATTCTTATCCTCATCAATTGTCCGGTGGCATGAATCAAAGGGCATCTTTAGCAAGAGCTTTAGTTGGTCATCCAAAGGTACTTTTATTGGATGAACCACTTGGAGCATTGGATGCATTTACGAGGATGAATATGCAAGATGAAATACTGCGTATATGGAAGGAGCAGAAAATGACTATGATTATGGTAACACATGACGTAGATGAGGCAGTGTATTTGTCTGACCAGGTGGTAATTATGACTCCAAGACCGGCCAAAATTGAGCAGGTTATTGATGTTGAATTGGGGCGTCCAAGATCAAGGGGAAGTAATGATTTTTTGAAATATAGAACCAGAATATTAGAAATATTAAATTATGCCGGTGAAAATAGAGAACCGGAATATTACTTGTAAGGAGGAATTAGCATGAAAACAAAAAAACGTATTATTTCAATTTTAATGGTGATGGCTTTATCGATTAGTTTATTTACAGGATGTGGTAAACAGGAAAGTAAATCATCGTATCAGACAGTAAAGATATTAAATAATAAGGAAAGCCTATGTCTGGCACCGGTTCATATAGCTATTATAAATGGCTATTTCGATGAAGAGTTTGCAGCTATTGGTCAGGAATACAAGATTGTGAATTCAAATATTGACACAATCACAGAACAAATTACGAGTGGAGAAATCAATGCAGGATATGGCCTGACAGGTACATTAATGCAGCCGATTTCAAATGGATTATCTATATCATTTGTTACAGGACTTCATAGAGGATGTACAAAGTTCTATTCCAAAAAAGGAAGTGGGATTAACAGTCTGGAAGATTTGAAAGGAAAAACAATTGGAGTAGCTTCATTATCAGATTCAGCACCTATCCAGTTAAAGAGAAAACTATATAATCTGGGATTTGAAGTCAATGGAAATGATGCAGATATACAATTTGTTACTTATGCAATGACAGATTTGCCTACAGCACTTAATAATGGTGCGGTTGATGCCATAGGAATTCATGATCCGGTCGCATATAATGCGGAGAAAAATTATGACTTCATTAAGATTTTAGATATTGGAGAAGATGAGGTATTTTCACAAGAATATTGCTGCCAGGCATATGTTTCGCAGGAATTAATTGCGAATAATCCGGAAGGTGCGGCAGCATATGCAAGAGCAATACAAAAGGCGGCAGCA
>OMVQ01000124.1 GCA_900314555.1 uncultured Eubacteriales bacterium
AGAAAGTGGTGGGAGACAGTGTTGGAAGTAAATGGGGTAAGAAAGCAAAGAAAGAACCACTGTTGGAATATAATTTACAGTTCTTTGGGGATAAGAGTGGCGGTAAGAAGTCGATATATAATACAGAATTTTTTAAAGAAAATGGTGGATTAGATTCGTCTGATTATATTTCAATTCATTCACAAAAACATATGTACAATCCTAATGAAATATCTACTGCAAGAAAGACACAATATGGAAAAGATGTCAATGTGGGTAAATTGTGTGAAGACACGATAATGAATCCAGATGAAGTGATTTATAACATAGATCAAAATGTTATGATATATAAAAAGGAATATCCTTTCAATATTAGCACAGATGATACACCAACTGGCACACATAGAGTTTTTATTCCATTAAACACTCAAGGTAAAAAAACAATAAGAATGAGCCAATTTCCACTACTTGGAGGTAATTGATATTATGTTTGAAATAGAGAATACAGTTAATAAAGTAATACCTAATGAGATAAAAAAAATAATATTAACACGAAAAGAATTGGATATTTTAGTAGGTAATAGATTAGAAAGATTTATAGTTATTTCACCAAAAGAAATATTAAAAATTTATAGGGAACAAGAAGAGTTATTTGATTATGATATTATTCCATTTGCAAGTTTAGATGATGATTATTTATGCTTATATTATCAAAATACTAACATTTCCATTATTTATTGGAGCTCTGAAAGAGCACTTGAATCAAAGAAAATGGCAATATTTGAGTTAAATTCATCATATATAGATTTCTGTAAAAAATTATACTACAACTAAGCCGCTTGGCAGACAAGCTTATATTCTAGTCTAATTACCAGACATTACTAAAATTTTTCCTCATGGTATGGCGTTTATCCTTGATAAGGGAATGCTTGGGAAAAAGTTGAGTTACCACGACTTAAGAATAACCATAAGGTTACAAAGATAACAACAATTAACCTGAAAACAGGTATAAAGAACGTTATTTTTGAATAAATAGAAATTTTTAATTTTGCATATTTTTTTACTTTGCCAAAACAATAGTGGGTTAATGACCTTAGTTCTTACTTGTGGGAAGATGTGTCTGAGTAGGACTTTAATATTAGGTCAGACATTATCTTATTAGTAGAAATAGTATGAAAAAAATGTTGTAGCATTAGGACTAAATTTATTTACAACGATAGTAAGTGGAAAAGGAACTGTGACATCTGGTAAGAATATTAAGAAAATGATAGGCACAGATGTTGGAAATAAGTGGGGCAATAAAGCTAATAATAAGCCACTGTTGGAATATAATTTACAGTTCCTTGGAGTGAAGTACATTGGACTGATCATGGAACGCCTAAACATCATACTAATCCACATCAGCATATATTTGAATATAATCCAGACAGAGGTGGTTGGGTTAGAAGAGAACCTACACCATATTATCATAAAGGAGGATGATTATAATATGGATTTTTTATTGGATATTGTTATACCAAAGGATGAAATAAAAAAAATTGATTTAGAAGAACAATTAGTAGAATGGGATGGTATGCTATTCTCACAAGAACCTGCGAGATTTATTAGCAAAAATCTTGTATTTGAAAAGTTAACAAATTTAAAATATTATAGCGATATATTAGGAAAAAATTTAGATGAACAAAAGTATAGTGCATTTATTTATAAAGGAAATGAACTTTCCGAATTGGAATTTTTAGCTAATAATTTTCAAGGCGATTTTATTAGAAATTCATTATTAATTTTTTTGAAAAAAATTGTTAGATTGTCAAGTTTTTATTTGTTTCTTTTACGAGAAGATGAAAAAATTAAAGAACGATATGAAATAGAAAATGAGGAAGAGTTCTGCAAGATTTTACAAGAGAGTTTATCCTGGATCAAACCGAAAGATATAGTGATTTCGAAAAAGTAATTTGAGGCTATTGTAAAAAATGTAACATTGACTATAGTATTAAAAATACAAAGATATCGGTAAAAATAATGAAATAAGGATTACATATATTGCTTCGGGAATAATGACAGCAGCGAAAATAACCACAGCAGCTAAAATAGTAAGTACAGCGTGCAAGGTGGTAAGTAACGCGGCAACATTTACACAGGCGGCAATCGGAGGCGTTAACAATGCCAAAGCGATAGTCAAGAATATGATAAATGGCAAGTTATTCTCAGAAGATACA
>OMVQ01000020.1 GCA_900314555.1 uncultured Eubacteriales bacterium
CTGTACCCAGTGTTAAAATTTAAGGAAAGGAAATGTGGTGATTTCTTGAAATTTACTCTTGACAAGAGGTCACTTCATAACAGGTGACAAACATATGAGTAATAACAAAGATTGGCGTTTACAGAAGAATGTCGAATATCTAAAAAGTGTTGATTTAAATCCAACAGATGGAGAAGAAATAGTTAATAATGCACCTCATTTAAAACAGTGTATATTTTGTTTGGATAAAGTTATGAATAGTCCATATCAAAGGTGGTTTGTAACTATAGATTGTGCATGTTGTATTTGTGAAAATTGTTATTCGGATTTCAATGAAATTTTTGAATGGAAAACTTTGGACGGATGGGATATTGAGTGGAAAAACTGAAAATAGAATGTGGTGCAAAATGATAACCATAGACAGGTAACAACAAGTGCGTATCTGTTATCATCATTACTGATAATGATGATAATAATTCTGATACTACAATAGAACTTATTCAGGTGATAAATTAAGTGATTTAAGAGTTAAAGGAAGACATTATGGAAGAAAAAATTAAAAACATTATGGAAAAGTATATAAAAGATGTTGAAGACACTTGTAATATTTTATTAGAAGGAATTAATTATAGAGATAACCTTAATCTGAAAACAAAGAAAGATTTTTTTGATTATAGAATGAAAAAATCAAATATGGAGTTTGAGGTTAGGGGAATTAGTTATAGACTTCATGGTAAAGGTTGTATGGCTTTTAATAAAGAATTTTTTTTGGACTGGGATTTTGGATATAGAAGTAGATGGTGCGGTATTGATCCATGGAAACTTTCGATGACTATTAAAAAAAGTAAAAGTCAATATAGTGAATATTATGATGGAAACCTAATAAAAAAAACATGTGAACAAGCTGTAAAAGATGGTATAATGTTTAAAAAATATGAACAATATTATTTTGCCATTCCCAAAAGCGAAACCTTTAAACCTCAATTTCCAAAAGAATTCGATACACTAGTTGTAACACATCGTGATTCAACATGGTCTTTACCAAGGAATAAAGTTATTGATAAATTTATAAGAAAGAGTAGCTGGGTGTACAATAAGATTGATAGATATAATGATAAATATAATGATAAATATGTGTTATCTTTTTTACTGGAAGAAAAAGAAATTTATTCTATATCATATGATGATATTGGATACCCGGAAGGAGCTATAAAAATTATGAGTGATGATATATTGCATAATTTGTTGAAGGCATTATGAGTGATGAAATTAGTTCCGGCTATTCAAAAAATAAAACACTTAGAAAGGATGTATAATATGGATGAAAGAGATTTGTGGGATGAAATATATGATTTGATTAGTGATTCTTCGAAAGAAATATGTGTTTTTGATGGGAATGAGAGTGCAGGATATGCAGAATTGAAAAAAATGAATTTGATAAGAAAGTCAACGTTAGGTGCAATTGTTACTTTTTCTTCAGGTATTTCTATTGATAATTGGATTAGAATAATGGGACAGGAAAATTTGATACATAAGGGAATTCTGTCTTATCAGAGTTATCAAAAAGAAAATGTAACTATGAAAAGTATGACGATTGTTGGTCAAGATGTAGTAGGGGGAATATTTGCTATAAATATTGGCAAATATCCGGAAGGATTAAAAAAAGTGTGGTATTTTGCACCTGATAACTTGCAGTGGGAGTGTATGGATATGAATTACGCAGAATTTGTTGTCTGGGCAATACAGGGAAATACGGATGAATTTTACAGTAGTATGAGATGGAATGGTTGGAAAGAAGATTGTAGCAAGGTAGGATTTGATGAAATGATATTGATATATCCTTTTTTGTGGTCAAAAGAATGTAATTTGGAAACTGCTTCAAAAACAATTGTTTCATCAGATGAATTGATTAGAATGAACTCAGAGTATGCACATGAATTTGGATATTATTAATCCATTTTGTTTGAAAATATAAGGATGTGATATGATTTATGATGTAAATGTAATTGATATTATGTAGAAAGGGTAAAATGGTGATGAAACTTATTAATGGAATAATAGAACCTGGAATAAGAATAAGTAATTATATAATTGGTTCAAAGAAAGAAAATATACTTAATAATTTAGAAGATAATTACCAAATATGGGAAAGGGGAGATGGCTTTTGCATATATACATTGGATAATTTTAAATTATGGTTTAATGTTAATGGAGAATTAGTGCAAATTGGGGTCACAAAAGACTTTTATGGTGATTTTATGTCTATTTGTATTGGAAGTACAATGAAAGATGTTGTAAACAAGTTTGGTGGAATTGAAAACGATGGAGATGTATATGCAATACTAGGCATAGAAGGATTATGTTTTGAATTGGAGGATGTTGATAATTGGGATGAACTAACTGCACCTATTGAATGGATATATGTATATAAATGTTAATGATATTATGGACATCAATAATGAAGTTTATGTAAGTGAAAGAAAAAATATACCAGGATGATTGGATGAGTTTGTCAATCGCAAGTAACTCAATAGAAGAATTTTTTGAAACACTCCAATTACCAAAATGTATTGAATGGGAAGAATTATAGAAAGGAATAAAAATTATGAATGATGTGGAAAAA
>OMVQ01000001.1 GCA_900314555.1 uncultured Eubacteriales bacterium
AATAACTAACGGATAACTAAAAATTATCCATCACTTTTCATATATCCGAAATCTTAAATTTCTATCTAGTATGATTTGCAGCAAGTAAGTGTTTTTATTTTGAAAGCACATCATATACATATACACTTCAGTCATATTATTGAATAATGTTATTGAATATTGACAAATGAAGCAGAGAAAATTATAATAGTCCTAAAATGAGACTTACAAAGGAGGCAAGAACTTGAATATAGAGTCAAAGACAAGGATTTTTTGTAATGCATGGCAGAGTATAAGTATTATTTATGAAGATTATGCCAGAAAATCGGGAATTTCTTATAATAGTCTTTATATTTTGAATGCGATTCTTTATACGGAGAATTGTACACAGAAACAGATTTGTGACAAAACATTACTGCCAAAACAGACAGTGAATAATGTGATTACAAGTTTCTTTAAGAATGGCTATATTGAGCTTAGAGAGTTTCCGGAGAACCGCAGAATCAAGACAATACATTTAACGGAAAAAGGTATGCAATATGCAAATAATCTGATACCACATATACATCAGGCTGATTGTAAAGCAATGGAAGCATTGTCGGAAGAGCAGCAGGATACACTCTTGAAGTTGATGGACATTTACGTTTCGACATTTCGTAAGGAAATGCTTGGTGAATAACCTCTGTGCAAATAGCTCAGAGGGATTATTTTTGAATAATTAGTCCTAAAACAATACAGTATTATATAAGGAGAATGAAATGAATACAGTAGATATGACAAAGGGAAGCCCTATTAAATTGCTTCTTCAATTTTCAATTCCAATACTAATTGGAAATCTATTTCAGCAGACATACACACTTGCTGATAGAATTATAGTTGGCAGATTTGTTGGTGATAATGCATTTTCAGCGATTGGAGCAACCAATGCGTTATCAATGACATTTATGTCTATGTGTATGGGTGTAGCAATCGGAACCGGAGTAGTGGTTTCTCAATATTTCGGAGCTAAAGATGAAAAAGGTACGGCTGCATCTATTGCAAATGGCAGTTATACGTGTTTGATAATTTCAATAATAATGACTTTAATTGCACTTGTAACAACGAAACCTATTCTAGTATTATTAAATACACCAAAATCACTTATGCATGATGCGTTGATATATATGTATATTTTTATGGGTGGACTTATTGCAGTATCAGCATATTTTACGCCTTTTTCTATTTTAAGAGCGCTTGGTGATTCAAAAACACCACTTATTTTTCTTGTGTTTTGCAGTCTGTTAAATATTGTTTTGGATATATTGTTTGTAGTTGTTTTTAAAACAGGTGTCGCAGGTGCAGCATTTGCAACAGTATTATCGGAAGCCATAGCAGCAATATTGTGTATTATTTTACAGCGTATCGTAAATGGTTTCGGAGAAGCTGTAATTGGTGCATTTACAGCAACAACACAGATTGAATTGTTAGTTCAGCAGATATTTTCGGCATTGGGAGCAGCAATGGTAACTTATACAGGTCAGAATATCGGAGCAGGTAAACAGGACAGAATCTCGCAGGGAGTTGCCGCTGCCATGAAAATAAGTGCGGTTGCTTCGGCTGTTTTATTAGTAGTGTTCTGGTTGTTTGGCAGACCTATTATGAGCATATTTGTTACAAATACAGACATAATTTCAATTGCTGCAAATGGTATTCGTATCACAAGTGTGTTTTTGATGGGCTTAGGTAGTGTACAGATATTGCGTTATATGTTAAATGGCGCAGGCGATTCTATGTATGCGTTGATGAATGGTGGCGTTGAAGTTATTGCAAGAGTTGTATTTGCTATAAGTCTTACAGCAATTCCTTTTATTGGAATGTTGGGAATATGGATTACCACAGGACTTACCTGGACAGTTACAGCCATTTTTGCATTAATCCGTTATAAACATGGTGCCTGGAGAAATAAAAAGTTAGTATAGCAGAAATAAAAATATGGGAATATGATTGGGTAGTAATTAATTTGAATAATTTGCTATATTTGTATATAATATAATCGTCAGCAGGCTGGAACGTTATCGGGAATTTGAATCAGAATATATAAGCCAGCCATTAGAATAACATTGGAATAAGACGGTCAGAAACGAGGATTAAAGTAGATGAAAAAGAAGATTGCAGTATTGTTTCCGGGAATCGGATATCATACAGACAAGCCATTGCTTTATTATAGTAGAAAATTGGCAATGGAGCGTGGGTATGAGATTATCGAAGTAAAGTATGGAGAATTGCCAGCTAATGTGAAAGGAAATGCTAAGAAGATGTTAGAAGCATTTAATAAGGCATTGCAGTATTCAAAAGAGCAATTAGACAAGATTGAATTTAATGTATATGATGAAGTTTTATATCAAAGAGTGTGGGAACTGCTGTTGCCGCAGCCTATGCGAAGAATAATAAGATAAATGCACGACAGATATATTACACACCGGTTGCAGAATCATTTGAGGTAATCGGTGAAAATGGAATTGTATTTCAGGGGACAGCCGATCCATGGGTAGATACAGAGATAGTCAGAAAAGAGTGTGAAAAAAGAAATCTTCCATTATATATTACAGAGAATGCTAATCATTCAATGGAGACCGGAAATGTTGAAAAGGATATTGTAATTATGGAAGAAATAATGAAAAAGACTGCAGAATATATGGATGCAAAATAAAATTATTTTGAAGAAATGAGGTATAATATGAGTTTTAAATCAGTAAATGAAGTTGAAAAATTTAGATATGATGATTGTTGTATAGTTAAAAGAAAAGATACTGAAGGGGATTTGGTATTAGAGGTCGAAGCACTTATTGTTAAAGGGAATAACTCACAGAATACTAATTATACTGAGAGTTATGCAGATGTGACACAAGTTATTTTTAAAGATGCAACGATTGTTAAAGGTATTAAAGATGGAATGAGAAGATATGATGCAGATGATAACCTTATTGAAGAAATTAAGGATATTGATTTAGATGATACAACCCTTAATCAATTGTGCAATAATCTTTCAGGAATGTATCTTCAGGGAATTGAGCGCGTAAAAGATGCGGATGACTATGTGCTTTTTGTCGAAAAGGCAAATGAAGATCCATATGATACATTGCCATCTGACACTTATCAGATTAATGTACATTGTGGAGATGTAATAGTTAAATGGGACAGATATCTTAATAAGGTACAGCAGATGTAATAATTAATGGAAAAATATATTTTAATTTAATAAGGTACAACAAATGTAACAGTTAGTGGAAAAAGATATCTTAATAAAGTTTAAAGTATGTAATATTATGGTAGTTTGATGATTGCAGAAACTTTATGTATTTAAAAAGTACACCTCATTATTTACTAATACACATAATACATATAAATGAGAAAAAACCACATTTATATGTTGAAAATGAAGAAAAAATGTGTATAATATTAAGTAGAAAAGAAGGTGAGGTAGCAATTATGTTAATTCAATTTAATTTCAAAAACTTTAAATCATTTAGAGAGGAAGTTTCACTTGATTTATCTGCAACTAAGATGACAGAGTTTGAGGAAAGAGTAGTAACTATTGGAAGTGAGAAAATTTTACCGGTTGCTGCCATCTATGGAGCAAATGCAAGTGGAAAATCAAACATATACAATGCTTTTGAGTATATGTCAGAATATGTTGTTGATTCCTTTAAATATGGAGATGAAGATGAAAAATTTGAGGAGTTCAGACCAACTCCGTTTCTATTTGATTCTAAATCAGCTAATGCAGAATCAAGTTTTGAAGTGTATTTTACTTTACCGGGAGATAAATTAGAAAAAACGTATAACTATGGTTTTTGTGTTAACAAAGAGGGCGTAACAGAGGAATGGCTTAATTCCAAGGCGAAAACGGCAAGAAAGTATAGTACCATATTTTATCGTGGAACAACAGATGAAGAACTTGATTTATCAGGATTTCCTAAGAATAGAAGAGATAATATTCAGATTGCACTTGAGAAACAGGTGTTGGTTATTTCTTTGGGGGCAAAATTAAAAATAAGTAAATGTAAGATGATTAGGGACTGGTTCCTTACAAATGAGTTTGCAGATTTTGGAGATCCATTTACAAATATATTTATGTCACGTAGATTGCCAAAGGGATTTGTTAAGGATAAAAATGTCCGACAGAAAGTTGTGGAATACTTTGCATCATTTGATGAACATATTAAGGATTTTAAAATAGAGAAAGTTCCGCAAGAGGGTGAAGCAAAAGATGAAAGATATAAAATCAGTGCACTTCATAAGATGATAGATTCAGATAAGATGGCTGAAATTCCTTTAGGACTTGAGTCGGCAGGAACGTTGAAAATGTTTGCACTTTATCCTGAATTACAGGAGGTTTTGAAAAAAGGAAGTGTATTCTTTATTGATGAATTGAATGCACGTTTACACCCATTGCTTGTAAGAAACTTTCTGCTTACATTCTTGAATCCTGAAATAAATACTAATCATGCACAGATTGTATTTACAACGCATGACACATGGCTGTTGTCAAATCAATTACTGCGCCGTGATGAGATTTGGTTTGTAGAAAAGGATAAAAGAGGAGTATCTAATTTATATTCACTGGCGGATTTTGTGGATGAGAGTGGCTCACGTATTCGTAAAGATGAAAGTTACGAGAAGAATTATTTGATTGGAAAATATGGAGCAATTCCTAATTTAAAGAGTATTGATATGTTTAATAGTGCTAAATATCCGGATAATATTTAGCACTGACCAGAGAGGAACGGAGAGAGTAAGTATGGCAAAAAAGGACAGAACAGGTAACAGAAAAACACGAGAACAGAGAAGACGTTCTCAACCATTCAATTTAGAATATTATTTAATTGTAACAGATACAGAAGCAACAGAGAGGTGTTTCTTTACAGGACTTAATAAGACGATATCTAAAGAATTAAGTAACAGGCTTGTAATTAAAGTAGTAGAGACAAAGACACGTACAATGATTGATAAGTGTCTTGAACTAACTAATTATGATGCACAGTATCGTATTCCCTGGATTGTATTTGATAGAGATCAAGTAAAAGGATTTGATGAGATTATTGAAGAGGCTGCAGGTAAGGGAATACAGATAGGCTGGTCAAATCCGTGCTTTGAAATATGGCTGTATGCATATTTTGGTTCTATGCCGTCAATACAAGATTCATGGAAGTGTTGTTCTGAATTTGGACGGATATATGAAACTAAAACAGGACAGAAATATTCTAAATCAGACGAGAATATGTATAAAAAAATCTGCAAAGCAGGAAATGAAGAAAAGGCGATTCAAATAGCTGAGCAGAAGTTAGAACAGTGTATCAGAGACGGTAAAACGAAACCATCGGAGATGTGTCCGTGCACAACGGTACATAGACTGGTGGGGGAGATTAAAGAAAAATACAATGATTTGGAGAAAAGATAGATTAGGAAGGATATTATGTTGTAAAAATAAACATTTAAATTTACATTAAAAATGTATGGTGCAAATTTATAAAAATATGATATTATATATTTGTTAGTTTCTAGAAAATAGAAATTAGACTCCGCTCTTGAGAGGTCATTATTTGTAGGGATAATTCATAAAATAATGATATTTATGAATTCAGCTTAGAAGGTGATAAAGTGTCCGCTATCTACTACATAATGATTTATGGAATCAAGAAGAAAGGAGAAAATTGTATGTCAAAAGGTAAAGGAGTGTCAGTTAAGACACATACAACACAACAACTTAACGATTATGCTAATCAAAATAATCCAAATAATAAGGCTTACAGAGCAAGAGAAGCAAATAATTGTGAAATGAAAAAAAAATAAACAGAGATATTCATATGATAATGTAGTTGATTTGGAATGGTTTTGCTATGGCTGGAATAATGACTAGAAATATTGTTGTATCGTAAGTGCTAAAGATAGACATTAAAACAGACAGGTGGCTCATAATAAAGTCACCTGTTATTTAATATTTACTATAGATAAATAAATTTCACATAGAATTACAACATTCCCAAGTTGTAATTAAAAAATACAGAAAAGGACTTAAATATGATTAAAGACACAACACAACCAACACTCCCATCTAATTACACTGCCATAGTATTCGATATGGACGGAGTAATCTTCGACTCAGAAGTAGCAGTAATGAATTGCTGGCTTGAACTTGCTGCCAAATACGGAATTAAAGATATTATGAAACCGTATATGGCATGCATCGGAACCACAGTTGCAAGAACCAGAGAGATAATGTTAGCCGAATATGGAAGTTCATTTCCGTATGATGAGTATGCGAAAGAGGCATCAATAATGTATCATGAGAAATATGATGGTGGAAAACTTCCAATAAAAAAGGGTGTAGTTGAATTACTTGAGTATTTGAAAAATGACGGAAAGAAAATTGCCCTCGCATCATCAACACGCAGACAGACTGTTATGAATCAGTTGAGAGATGCGGACATATTGAAATATTTTGATGCTGTAATTTGCGGAGATATGGTCGAAAAGAGCAAACCGTCACCTGATATATTTCTAAAAGCCTGCGAAGAAATCAATGAATTACCGGAGAATACTTATGCTATCGAAGATTCTTATAATGGAATAAGGGCAGCACATACAGGTGGGCTACGTCCGATTATGGTACCTGATTTATTACCGGCAGATGATGAAATGGAGAAATTAGCAGAAGTAATTCTTACAGACCTTTTAGAGGTTAAAAAGTATTTAATAAATATAAAATAAATTTAAAGCTAAACAATTGTTTATAAAACGTTTATAAAACTTTAAGTTGTGGATATTTAAAGCCTATAATATAATCTAAGTCGGAATAAATAATACTTCAGGATAAGAAGTAATCAGAATACAATGTAATTAAGAGAAGAAAATAGGAAAATATGATTATGGAAAATGTATTAGAAACACAAGATTTAGAAAATTTAGGAAATAATAATTTATCGGGAAATAATTTACCCGAAAATAATTTACCGAAAAATAATTCGGCTAAAAAGGACTTAACGTATGACAGGCTTTTTATAATATTTATGATTGGAAATATACTGGGTGTTCTTTTAGAAGGAACATTTTGTTTTATTGCTAAGGGACACTGGGAGAGCCACGTTGTAACAATTTATGGTGCATTTAATCTGCTATATGGTTGCGGAGTGCTTTTATTCTACGTGGGTGTGAAGCTGTTAGGCGATAAATCAACGATTTATAAAGTTATTGTATTGATGTTGAGTGCAACTGTATTAGAATTGATTTGCGGATTGTTGCTTAGAAATGTACTTGGAATGAAAGCGTGGGATTACAGCCATAAATTTTTGAATTATAAAGGCATCATATGTCCGAAGTTTTCGATGATGTGGGGTGCTATTGCATATTTATTCTGTAAAATAAGTGTACATATTGATGAAGCTTTAAGAATATGCCATGGAAGATTATGTCATATAGTATGTGTAGCAATGGGAATTTTTATGGTTATCAACATATCCTTAACAGCAATGTCATTAGTAAGATGGAGCGAGAGACATTATGGTTTTGAGGCTAAAAGCTCTTTTGAACATATACTTGATAAAGCAATGCCGGATTACTGGATGAAATCACGATTCATAGAGTGGAAATTCTTAGATGACAATTTTGACAATTAATTTTAGTAATAAACTTTGATAATCAATATCGACAATTAATTGCAGAAATAATTTTAGTAATAAATATCGGCAATTAATTTTAGTAATAAATTTGACAATCATTATCTGCAATTAATTGCAGTCATAATTTTGATAATTAACATCTGCAATAACAACACCGCCCTACGATTTTAGCAATTTAAAATAACTTCTATTCGTTTCGATATAACCCTGTTTCTGAAGTTTGCTGATTTCATAAGACATAGCACTTCGTTCAACACCCAGATAATCGGCAAGCTGTTGGCGGTTAAAAGGTATCGTGAATTCTGATGAGTGGCGGGCTTTGGCTTGGTCCGTCAGATAAGCCATTATTTTTTCAGAAGTAGTTTTGTGGGAATGATAGCTGAGTTTCTGTGTTAAAAGGATATTTTTATTAGAAACAATGTAAAGCAGATTTCTTACAAGTGTATTGTGAAATTTATATTCGCTTGTATAAGAATTCAGCAGGATATTGCTGTCAAGAAACATAATCGTGCTGTCAGCAGATGACATAATATCGATAGGAAGAGTCTTGATTTTACTGCATACAAATGCTTCAGCGAACATCGAACCCTTAGAAAATGAAGCCGTAATGCTGCGGTTTCCGTAATAATCATCTTTAAGAATCTGTATTTCCCCGGATAAAACAATTCCGATAAAATCTACCGGGTCCCCGGAGACTCGAACATATTCATTTTTAGAAAAATTCTTTGTATAGGCATTTAATTGCTTAAGTACGTCTTGTATATCAGCTTTATTTATATTTGAAAATAATGGTAATTTAGCGAGTAAATCAAAATAATTGTCCATAATAATCCTCGTTTCTGAGCGACTTGCCTAGAAGAGGCGATGAGAAATTCGCACAGGCGATTTCTCATCTGCCATAAAAGCTATTTGTTTTCGCTCCGAAACAAATAGCGGTGTGAAAAATAAGTGTATCAACATTATTTTTCACACTAATCCTCGTTTCTTTATGTTGGAAATCCAACATATTTATTTTCTATATTCTAGTATTATTAGTTTAGATTGTAAAGGAGGATTTTAAACCATGGTAAGAAAAATAATTAAAATTGATGAAGAAAAATGCAATGGTTGTGGTATTTGTGCCAATGCCTGTCATGAGGGCGCAATTGATATAGTAGATGGAAAAGCTAAGTTAATGAGGGAACATTTCTGTGATGGCTTAGGTGATTGTCTCCCAGCCTGTCCAACGGGCGCGATTACATTTGAGGAGAGGGAAGCACCTGAATATGATGAAGCTGCTGTTATGAAAGCAAAGCAGAATAAAAATATACACTCACAATTATCAAACTGGCCGGTGCAGATAAAGCTTGCACCTATCCAGGCACCTTATTTTCATAATGCAAATCTTCTGATTGCGGCAGATTGTACAGCGTATGCATATGCGAATTTTCATCAGGAATTTATCAGAAATAAGGTGACATTAATTGGCTGTCCTAAGCTTGATTCGATTGATTATAGTGAGAAATTTACCGAGATTATCAGAAACAATGACATTAAATCAGTGACAATCGTGCGTATGGAGGTTCCATGTTGCGGTGGACTTGAGATGGCTGCTAAGAGAGCATTACAGGATAGTGGTAAATTTATTCCATGGCAGGTATTTACTATTTCGATTGATGGAAATATAATTGAGTAAATATAAGCAATTATTCAGAAATGTGTATAGATGGCAGATGAGAAATTGCTTGTGCGAATTTCTTATCGCATCTTCATAAGTAAGTCATTCAGTAGAAATGAGGTAAGTATGAAAGGTGAACAGATAATAAGTGCATTAATCGGATTAGCAGGTGCAGTATCTAACACTGGTAAATCAGAGAATACCGATGAAGTAGTCAGAACTGCATTACTTTCGATTAGACTAGAAGTCGCTGAAACAGAGACAGCTAAACCAGTGACATATACATCGGAGATGGTTAAGCCGAAAGCCGATACATCAGAGACAGCTAAACCAGAAGCCAATACATCAGAGATGGATAAATCAGAAGCAGACGAATCCGAAATAGTCGACCTTATTCATAAAGAGAAATTCAAAATATCCCCTAACTGTGCAACGTGTCAGTTCCCTTGCGGAAATACGTCTGATTATGATATGGCAAGATTTAATGAAAGTGAAGAGAATATTAAAGCGTGGAAGATGAAATTAATTGCTGCTATGCAGGATTATTTAACAGAGGGTAACGAGGTTACAGAAATGATATATCGGGGTATATCATTTCTGGGTTATGAGCTTGATGAAAGTGCATATGCAAATCTGATTAATAAGATAAATGAAAGTAAGAAATGATTGCTGCGAAGTCAGGTTCAGCAAACAGTCCTATCTTAGGCGGATAAAAAGTAAATATGAAAAATGCAATTGTTAATATAAGCAATATGATAAACGAGGTACATTCAGATGGAATGGCAGGTTTGTTATATTGCTTATTTTCTATGACGAGCGCAAGGATTACTCCGACAAAATAAATGGCTATATTTATGAAATCATAGTTTGTGCCGATTACACCGAGAATAGTATAAAATGCGGCTACAATGAAAATCATACCTGAAATTATCCCGATAACCCTTGCAGACAGAAAGTTAGAGGGAAGCTTAGAAGAATTAAAGAATATTTCTAACATAGTAAGAATAAGCATAGGGAAGAATAATAATTTCAAATGCTCCCAGGTGGACTCATTTGTTGCGGAGAAAAGTCCGACAATCGGATTATTGCCCGACCATTCATAGGTGAAATGAAGCAGGACACCAAGGACAGAGATAAAGATAAAACGGAGAAAATTAGTTTTAAAAGACATAAGCACCTCGTAAATATTTAGAATAAAGAATGTCGCTTGCGACATTCTCCGCCTGCGGCGGGTTGCTATAGCAACATTTTCTGCTCCGCCGCAGTGCGATCCTCGCG
>OMVQ01000016.1 GCA_900314555.1 uncultured Eubacteriales bacterium
ACAACATAAACTATTTACAGATTTTCGACGTTTTAAAGTATCAGTTTTTATGTTTCTTTTTTTCATACATCACTTGACACTATCCAATCTTGATTGCCTGATAATATTTCTCGTCCATATATAGATAATCTTTACCATAACTGTTCTCAATAATATTAACCACCAGATTATTAGTCATATCTGCATTTTCCACGCCAATACCATTGTCCTCAAATTTAACACTGCTGTCTATGAAGCCGGCTTTTCTTGCATCCTGTCTGTCCTTACCCAGATAAGCAATCATATCGCAGATTCTTACCACACAACCCTCAAGTGTCATCGGAATAAGTTTATCAATTTCATCTTTATCCGTATAGCATCTCTCGACCATTTCATCGTACTTATCAAATGTAAGTCCTTTCTTAGGTCTGTATTCCTGCATCTCAAATTCACCATTATGACATATTATTCCATCTAAGGTCTGTAGGCTTATATTCCTTGCAAATAAATTGTCAAGCACACGTACACTATGAACATTATGATTAAAGTATCGTCCTGTTCTGCCATTGTATATTTTATTAAGTATTCTCTCTCCTGCGTGACCAAATGGTGTATGTCCTATGTCGTGTCCTAATGCAATCGCTTCTATTAAGTCAATATTCAATCCCAGAACACTTCCTATATTTCTTGCAATTCTTGATACTAACTGAACGTGTAAGGCTCTCCTTGTAATATCATCATTTTTATAAAATGAGAATACCTGTGTCTTATCTGCATATCGATTATAATATGGACTATGTATAATCTTCTCAATATCTCTTACAAATGCAGGTCTCCATAGATTCTCCTTATCCATATCAGGATTTCTTCTTATGATATCTGTATTTTTACATGCATATGGGTTTTTATAATTATTTTCTCTATCATTAGTAATTCTTTTTACCATTTCTTCGGATAACTTTTCATACTTCATAATTAACCTCATTTCTTACATAAACTATATAACAAATAGCGACTCACTAACACGTACTTTGCGCTTGTGTCAAGTAAGTATCAAAAATTCACTTTCAAGAGCCATCGAAAAACGACAGTTTCTGAAAGTAGTCCTTATATAAAGTATATCATTGAACCTGTATAAAGTCATCTACATCCCACTCAAATTGAATGCTGCCTTCATCATACAACATATTTTTGTTGTCATTTGTTCAAAAAGATAGTAAAATATATTACAAAATTATTACATAACGAATAGGTGAACGTATGAAATTAATAAAACACTATAAATATATAGGCATATTAAGTATAGTTCTCTTAGTTTTTATTCTGATTATTTTATTCAAATCTGATATTCCTATATTTAAGTCTGACAAGAAAACTTCATCAGGTTCAGACAACCAGGCAATTAATACAGCATTAATTATAGATTCTGAGCTTCATAAGGAAGAAATCTCCCAGTTAAAGCAAAGTGTAGCTGATTGTTCGGATAAATATGATAAGAAATATTCAGTTTTCAAGACTGATGACTACAATGGTTCTTACGAAAAGACAATTGACAGTGCCATTAAGTCAGGAGCTACACTTATTATCTGTCCTGACTCAACATTTGAAGAAACTGTTTATGATATCCAGAATTCATATATCGGTGTATACTTCCTGATTATTGATGGTATACCACATAATAGTGATGCATCAGATGCAACACTTAATTTTAATTCTATATCACTAACTTTCAGTGAGGCTGAATTAGGCTTTCTTGCTGGTTATGCCGCTGTGTATGAGGGCTATTCAAAGTTGTCATTTGTTGGAGTTGATAACGATATTAAGTCGCTTCATTATTATTATGGTTTTCTGCAGGGTGCTGATTATGCAGCTAAAGATACTAACCGCAAAGATATACATATTTCTTCAACATTTACTTCTATCGAAGACTGCGATATATCATTAAATAAGGCATACGCATCTAAGCCTGATGTGATGGTAATATGTGATGAAGAACTAGTTAATAAATCACTTGATTTTGCTACCGAAAATGATGTTAAGGTTATAGCCTGTGATGACAGCTATCCTAAAGACAATGACAATATAATTGCCAATACAGTTAAGAATTATTATCTGCCTACATATGATTATCTTACTAAATTCTATAAGAATAATTTTGAAGCAGGTAAAATCATCGAATATTCAACATCTGAAGAGGCTGTATCTCTCGTTTACAATACTTCATCATTTACAAAATTCGATTCTAAAATATATGATTCAATATACCAGAAGCTTGCAAGTGATGAAATTCAGATAATAAGCGATACAACCGTAAGTCCGGAAGAGATTGGTTTAACTAATATTAAATTAGACTAAAAACGAGATGTCAGTCTATTACACATACTTGATTTATGACATCTCGTTTTAAATGTATGGCATTGAATGAACTCAAATAATCAAAAGAGTCGAAAAAAATATCTACAAATTAGCGAATTCATACAAAAGTTTTAATATTTATATATGCAAACTTTAATATATCATTAGCTTTTCACATTTAACTGTACCGAATTATTGACTTTCTTAGCAATTCCCTTTCCGGAATTAGGATATTTACGTGAATATATCTGATCACTTACAAATAGTGTCAAAAGTACTATACATATAATTACTGTAATCTTAAAATTAACTCTTCTAAACAGATTATCTATAATAGGAGCGACGATATAGACAATCGCCATTCCACCCACGCCGAACACGAACAATCCCTCAGCACATATACGTCCATTCAGATTAAGGAAATATCCACTATAATCCCACCATCTCATTCCTTTTGTTAATTCCAGGTAATAAGACGTGAAATATTCTACCACTCCACATATAAAAATCGTTGCTAAGAATTCTAATATAGGCCATTTTCTCAGTCTGTAGAGTAATACAAGGATTAGTATTCCTCCAGAACCATATATTGGAAGCCATGGTCCATGCAGAACACCGCGGTTAATGAAGATTCCACGCTTAAATAAATGTATGCTGACCTCCCATGTCCATCCTAAGAATGAGAAAGCAAAAAACATAAATATTAAGGATGCCACCGAATAGCGTCTTAAATAATGTATTTTTAATGGTCTCTCCTTCTTCTGCGCAATCATATTAGGCGATAATCTGTCAGGATATGTCTTTCCTTCTACTGCTGCCTCTGCTGCAATAACCGCCAACTCACGTTCTTTCTCAGTCTGGAATCTTTCCTCATCAGGTCTGTTATGCAAAGTAATTCCGAAATTCTTCTCTATAAAGCCACGTAATCCCTTGTACTGTGGCTCGATTTCAACTTCTTCTCTTATCTTGATTACGTCTGCATACTTCTCTTTTAAGAGGTCTGTATCAGCTTTTTCAAACAGATAAACGTCATTAAACATTGAAACATTTTCGATATTATTTTCGATTGCAAGACTTCTTATTTTCGTATAATATTCAGAGAAAAATGCTGTTTTGTATGCATTTGCATAGAACAAATCTGTTAATCCAAGCGTAACGATACCTAATATGTCCCACCACAGAAATGTAAGTTCATAGACAAAACATTCGAATTTATGGCCATTCATCATTTTTCTTGATAAATTTATACAATCTCTCCAATGTATGTCAGGGTTCTCGGCTACAATATAAGGCACCATATAATATGAATATCTCTTTATCACAGCACCCACTATTGTTAACGACCACAGAAAATAAAATATATACTCCATAAGCATATTAACACACACATTTATCCATTTTCTTGCCTTGATAAAGAATAGAAAACGTTGTGGAGTTACCTTTTCATAAGTACGACATTCCAGAAAAATTCTTCTTGCGACAGCTTTGTAGGTATTCTTTATGAGAAACCAGAACCCAACTATGATTATCATTACTGCAATCACGACTATACCAATAATCGCATCTTTAGACAGCCCTATCTGATAAAATACCCTGACTATTTTTACAAATATAGAGCCACTCGTAACTCCATTTACTATTTCCGCAAGATGTCCTCTACTCCTGCCAAGTACTTTGTTACCCGATTCTTTCGAACTTTCCACAGCATTTTTCTTAATTATCTTTGCTTCCTGTTCGCCCTGCTCTAAATTACCTTTTAGAACTTCCTTGACAACGTGTAACAGCTCATTGCCCTGACTTTCTATTGTATTATCTATCAGAATTTTCTCATGAGTTTTTGTCTTAGACTTAGTGGACAGATTAACAAAATCAAGACTATCTGCGAACTCTGTTCCAAAAAATGCTGCTAAAAGACATACCGCCAGCAGTATTCCATAATGATGCAATACTGTACTTCTGGCTCTTTTTTTCATCTCTTTCCTTGTACCCATAGATTCTCCAATCTGTTTTGAAGTATTTTTAATTAACTTTGAAGTTTTTTTTAATTCATTTTAAGTACGGGCATATTGTACTAATCTTTATAAGATAAATCAGATTTTATTATAATTTATCTGTGTAACATAAATCAGCCCACACTAACTTTTAAAATGTATATTAACCACGCTTATCTCTGATTTTGTACCAACTCTCATATTAGGGCCGAATAATCCGACTCCTGATGTAACAATATTATGCATTTTTCCCTTTTTCAAATATCCATATGCATTTTCCCACATTAATTTTATCGTCAGATTGCCTGGAAATAACTGACCATCATGTGTATGTCCGCACAAATCTACGTCTACACCGGCATTTGCAAGGGCTTTCAACTGACTTGGTTCATGGTCAATTACTATTATAGGCTTGTCTTTATCCATCGATGCTGTAATTTCTGATGGTGTCTTTCGCTTAGTAATTCCTCTTCCAGGACGTCTTGCATCCGGCCTTCCGTAAAGATATATTTCATCATCTATCATTACTACTTCATCTTTTAATAATTTAATTCCAGCATTTTCAAGGAACTCGTCCATCTCAAGGCTGCTTTGCTTCTTACCTTTGCCACCAAATGTAAATCCTGCAAGAATAGGTTCTTCTATATCATGATTGCCATAGCAGGCATAGACACCATATTTTGACTTAATTCCACGTAAGACTCCGGCAAGTTTGTCAGGTTCTCCGACAGCTTCCCATTCATTGTCAAAGATATCTCCTGCAATTACAACTAAGTCGGCATCCTGTTTATTAATTTTATCGACCATTCTCTGCATCTGCAATACTCCAATGTTATATCCTAAGTGTAAATCTGCTACGAGAACAACTTTCAGGGAATCAATATCTCCAGCCTCTTTGTCTACTGTAATGTCGTATGATGTAACTCTCACAATTCTGGCATTGACAACGCCTAATATCGAAGCTGTAATTATTACTACTGAGCAGAATATTCCCACAAATCTATGTATCTGGTTTGAACGTTTTGAGGTGAATTTTATCTTAAGTACACGTACAATGATTATTCTCGCCAAATCTACTATAATTATAGTTAGTGCAATGTAGAGTAAAACTCCCAGCCAGTAGTTACCTATCAATTTCATTATTCTTCTGAAATGTCCTGCCGGCAGAAAAAATGCTATCAAAAATGATAACGCAAAAAATACATATAGAATCGTTGGCAATATCCAGTGTTTCTTCTTCTCGAATGCCGGGAACCACGATTTAAACCACCACATAATCTTACAAAATAAATATACATTTACCAATATATATAGTGGTGCTAAAAATACAGCAATCATTTTCTTCCTCCACGTTTATGTTAAAGTTATATTTGTCTGTTCGCATTATAATATATATTGTTTTTATTTGTCAAATAATATGAAAAACTATCCTCTCTTAGCGGACTAATTCTAACTATTTTCTAAATATTTAGAATTAGTTTTATAGAATAAAGAATGTCGCTTGCGACATTCTCCGCCTGCGGCGGGTTGCGATAGCAACATTTTCTGCTCCGCCGCAGTGCGATCCT
>OMVQ01000008.1 GCA_900314555.1 uncultured Eubacteriales bacterium
CTATATTAAATATAATTAATGTTATAACCGTTATGATAACAATCGTTATTTTGCCAATTACTCCATTATAATAATCCGTTAACTGTGGAATATTCCTTATTCCCCATATACATATTGGTTTTATTGCAAATAGTGGAAGTACAATTATCCCTGTCAATCCCATAAACATTGCATTTATCTTTTCCCTTTTCAATATCTCTGTATTAATATCATCTTTAAGATATGATAAATTCATAATAAATAATGATTTATCATCTTTTATTTTATCGCCATATCTTTTTACAGTTACACACAAAGCATAAAATGTCATAAAGAAACTGTTTGGTGCAATATCTACATATGTAGTGCTGTCAGACTCTTTATCATTCAGACTTTCAAGTATCAGATTTCCCTGAAGATACATTTCATAATCTGAATTCTGTAATGCCTCCTGTAGTGCTTCGTCAATCATTCCATCATATTTGAACTTGAATCTTACATCTTGCAAAAACTTTTCAAATTGCTTTAATAACTTTATATCTAACATATTGAATTTCGAATATATTTTATTCTTAGATAACATACACATAATTACAAAGCACATAAATATATAGAATATATCTGTCTTTCCATAAAGTAGAATTATAAAAACCACTAAAATATTAATCATTATTATTTTTAATATTTCTTTGATGGTTACATCAACTATCTTCTCCTTATTTCCCGGATAAATAATCGACATTCTCTCTTCTATTACATTAACTACACCCTTTGTAAAAATATTATTTTTCAGTAAATTATAAACTGTATTCTTCAATAAATTCTTTCCCCTCTTCTTTAGTCATACGCGATACCATATTCTCCATAACTTTTTTCGAAAAACATGCTTTTTTAACATATCTTCCATTGTCATATGTAACGATATCTACTATCTTATATGAACCATTCTCTGAAACTATCTCTGATATTCTTTCAATATATCTATGACCATTTATATCTTTCTCCATATGTATATCAAACCTTATAACATCGACTACCTGCTCCTCAGCTATTTTTTCATTTCTGAACGAACCATCTGTGAGCAAACAATTTCTAAGATACTTTATCAGGCTTTTTGTAGTCTTGGCATGATGAGTAAACATTGTAAATAATGAAGCTACCATTGCCATCTGGACAAGCCATGATGCAACCGGTGCTGAAGCTACTTCACCTAAGATATTAACCACACCATCAGTTTTCTTCTGTAAATCAAGTCCCTCTTGTCCCGAGATAAAATCAGTTTCCTGGAATGTCAGAATATTTCTATCTGTATACACCTCTCTAAGATGCAATTCAAAGGCTAACTCCTGTATACGAAGTGTATATGTCTGTGGTATATATGCAATTAAAGCCATTAATAACGTAGTCTTTCCACTTCCCTGTGCTCCTGTAATTCCACATACCTGACACCCTTTTACAATCCATTTGAGTGTACTTATAACTATTTCATTATTATCATCTGTTATAAGTTCTCTTAAATCTTTATGTTCAATTGTATCGAACTTTCTGACGAAGAATGCAAAGCTTTCTGCAAAAGGTGGACGTACAACTACAACTCTTGAATGGTCTTTCATCTCATTTACAATATATCCTCTGGTCATAGATAACTGTCCCGGATGATTATACCTATATATATTCATACATATTCTTTCTAATTCATCTTCACTTTCAAAATCTAAAAAGGACAGGTGTACGGTTTTACCTCGTATAAATGCCCATACACTATGGTAATCCCCATCTCTTCCTGAAACTCCACCTGATATTCCATCTATCTTCATATCCCGCAATTCATCAATCACTCCAAGACCTCTGTATCTCTCATAAATTCTCTGTATAAGAATATCTAATTTCTCTTCATAAGTTTTATGAATATAAACACTATTGAAAATATCTTCAATATCTTCTTTGGAAATATCATATTTTAGCCCATTGTCAGTATGTATCGGTTCAAGTAAACCAAATTCATCAGCCATTTTAATAAAACCATCATACTTATATTTCTTCTTATATTGAAATAATATAATATCAAATTTGTCTTTTACTGACAGCTTTGAAATTCTGTTAAAACATATTATATCTGAAATATCATCTTCACTTATATGAAGTTTATCCATCAGAATATTCTTAATTGCCGACTTTGTATACTCTTTTGAATATATATCACCTACTCCACAGTTCTTTAAAGCACTTCTAAGTTCTCTTTTTCTTACTCTTAACCGTTTTAATTCTTCATCATTTAATCCGATTTCATAAAGATTTGCCCTTAATATTCCATTGATTTCTTCATTTACTGTCTCTATTAATTTCCCAATAGTTAACTTTTCTTTAGATTTATTCTCCACTTAAGCACCTCTCCATTATAAGTTCTGATATGCTCTCTACTGCTCTTATGAATTCATATTCGCTGTCTCCTTTTCTCTTCTCCATATGTCTTTCATAGAACTCCTGACTTCTGCCACTGCATACAGCATCTCTGAATTTAACACTATAAGGTATGGCACATATTCTCTTCTCATCTATACCATATTTTCTGCGTATATTATTCAGATTATATTCCGAATTAACATCGTAGTTGCCCACAATAAATAATGCTTTACCCATTACCTCTTTATTCTTTATAATCTTATGCAATGATTTAATATCCTGTGGGAGATTAACTATAAAAACATCGAACTTATTAAATCTCTCGCTATCCACATATTGCAAATCATTATCCAGTTCTATCATACAAATATCACTCGAATTCTTTAGAAATTCTATATATTTATCATAGCATTTTATAAATCTGCCTTGAAATTCAGGATTATTCCTTACTTTACCTGATAATATATAACATAGATTAGTATTCCTTATAGCTATTATCTCCTTATTAAATTCCTTCTCAGTTAAAATATCATTCTCTAACTTATTAATTATTGAATCCATACCGCCATAATTATAATATCCATAATCCTCTTTCATTACACTCTCATCATCATATGGTGTAAATGCATATTCAATCCTGTTGTAATCGTGTTTGCCCTGCATAAGAATAACACGTTTGTCACACTTTTCAGAAACTCCAAGACCTGCTGCAATCATATTATATGTAGATGAACCTCTTCCCGGTTTCTCACTCCAAAAACCTATTATCAAATACCTTGCCCCCTTTCGCCCATTTTAATGCCTTTTTAACAATATTCTGATTCTTTCCGCTTATAATAGAAATACTCTTCACTAACGCTTTACATAAATCATCTGACAGATACTTGAATTCAACCAATCCGTCATAATCCATTCCATATTGGTATTCCTTATCATATTCATCAAATTTAACCTCATACATACACAAAATTTTCTCTGATGATATCATAAATTTTCCAATATATTTTCTTCCGATACTACCTATTCGGTCCCTTATTATAAATATAATATCTCCTTTAAATTTTCTTATTATATTCTCGCATTTGAAAATACTATTCTTATATACAGATGAATTTATAATCATATAACAATAACCAGATATATCAAGCACGTCCGCAATTGTATCATACTCAGTTATATACGTTATTACATAGTCATAGCCTTTTAATTCATCATAGGAAAAATTAAAATCTATGTTTCTATATGTCCTTATCGTACTTGAATAATCATTGTGTGATATTACATATGATAACTCCTTTGTATTGCTCCAGTCATTTACCAATACTCTGTAGCCCATATTATTAAGTATAAATGCGCTATACATAACATAGTCCTTATACTCATTTCCAAAACATATAATCTTCTTCTTTTTCGTATAGTCCCTCCAAGTTCTAATATTATATTTGTTATTTGAGATGTTACTTATAATACATTATAATTAACATTTTGTAAATAGTATTTTTAAAAAATTATTAAAAAATATTTTTATTTTCTAATTGCAATTACTTAAAACATATATTAATATATTATTTAAAAGTTCATACATAAAGTATGACAGTTAGGAGGAATTATGCGTCATTTACTAAGTCCATTGGATTTTTCAGTTGAAGAGCTAGATGATTTACTTGCTTTAGCTACAGATATTGAACACAATCCTGATAAATACAAAGATGCCTGTAAAGGTAAAAAATTAGCTACTTTATTCTATGAGCCTAGTACAAGAACACGTTTAAGTTTTGAAGCTGCAATGCTTAATCTTGGCGGTAATGTACTTGGCTTTTCTTCGGCTGATTCAAGTTCAGCTTCAAAAGGCGAAAGTGTCTCAGACACTATCCGAATTATATCCTGCTATGCAGATATCTGTGCAATGCGTCATCCAAAAGAAGGTGCTCCTTTAGTAGCCTCTACTAAATCATCAATTCCTGTAATTAATGCAGGTGATGGCGGACATCAGCACCCAACACAGACTTTAACAGACCTTATGACAATTAAATCTCTCAAAGGCAGACTCAATAATTTAGTTATCGGTCTATGCGGTGACCTTAAGTTTGGACGTACAGTACATTCACTTATAAATGCACTTGTCAGATATACAGGTATTAAATTCGTTCTTATTTCCCCAAAAGAGTTAAGAATCCCTGATTATATCAAACAGGATGTATTAGATAAGAATAATGTTGAATATAAAGAAGTTGAACATCTTGAAGATGTAATGCCTGAACTCGATATTTTATATATGACTCGTGTCCAGCGTGAACGTTTCTTTAACGAAGAAGAATATATAAGATTAAAAGACAGCTACATACTCAATGCTGATAAGATGGCATTAGCCAGAAAAGATATGCTTGTCCTCCACCCTCTTCCTCGTGTAAATGAAATTTCTGTTGAAGTTGATGATGATGAACGTGCTGCATACTTTAAACAGGTTCAATATGGTGTATACGTAAGAATGGCACTTATTCTTACATTGTTAAATATAAAAGTAGATTAATCATAAATCTTATTAATGACTACAATAACCGGGTTTGTGCTTGCGTTGCTGTCGCAAACCCTTAGTAATCTAACACAACGCAGAAACGAGGTTTAATATGTTAAATGTAGGTTCTCTTAATGAAGGCATTGTTTTAGACCATATTAAAGCAGGAAAATCAATGTCTATATACAAATATTTAGGACTTGATAAATTAGACTGCCAGGTTGCCATAATCAAAAATGCACGCAGTAATAAAATGGGACGAAAAGATATTATTAAAATTGAGGGTTCTCTTGATTTGGTTGACTTAGATATCCTTGGTTTCATCGACCATGATATAACTGTCAATATTATTAAAGATGGTGTTATTTATGAAAAGAAGGACTTAAAACTCCCAACATTAATTAAGAATGTAATCAGATGCAAGAATCCAAGATGCATTACTTCAATAGAACAGGAATTAGAACAGGTTTTCTTCCTTGCCGATAAGGAAAATGAAGTTTACCGTTGTAAATATTGCGAAGAAAAATATAACCCATCTCTTTAATTTAATAATTTTAAAAACAATACAAAACAGTCATCACTGTATTTATCCAATATCAGATTAATACGTGATGACTGTTTTCATATATTAGCTTTACTTTGGTTGTATTGTTTATTATATATTTCAGCCTTTACTCCTGGCTCCATATATTCAAGACTTTACTCTGGCTGCAATGCTCCATACCTTACTCCAGTCTTTAAACCACCTCTTCTATAGTATCCCAATTCACTTACTGTAACCATCTGATATCCCTGACTATGTAACCAGTCAATAATATTTACAGCCGCATCTGCTGTTGTAGAATAGATATCATGCATTAAAATAATTGCACCATCATATACAGATGACTGAATATTCTGAATAGTTGACTGTGCATCTCTCGTCTTCCAGTCCAATGTATCAATTGACCACAATATAACCGGGTCAGAAATTGCTGCCATAACGTTATCATCTACCGCACCATATGGAGGTCTGATTGGAACTACACTCTGTCCGGTGAGTTGCATAACTTTTTCTTTAACACCATTAACCTCACTTAATATGCCATCTGTATCTAATTTAGTAAGCTGTGCATGTGAATTTGTATGATTTCCAACTTCACTTCCCTCTGCTGCTTCCCTCTTGATAATATCTGCATATTTATCTATATTAGAACCTACTACAAAAAATGTTGCATGAGCATTATATTTCTTTAAAGCATCCAGTATTCTTATTGTACTTTCTCCACCTGGTCCATCATCAAATGTTAATGCTACCATTGGTTTAGTTGGGTCTATATCAGGATTCGAATAATCTATTTTATCAACTGATTCTCCCTCTGAAGTTGTCTCTTCCGGTGTAGTACTTTCAGGCTGTGTTGTTACCTCTTCTGAAGTTGTTTCTTCATTAGAATTTACCTCATCTTTATTAGAAGTATCTTCTTTATTACTATCTGACTCAACTGTTTTTGATGTGTTTTTTTCACTTTTATTGTTCTTCTCTGATGATTTAATTCTGCCTGCCCCAAACACACCAACACATATTACTATAAGGGCAAGTACAATTGATATAATCAATCCTATAATCTGTTTTTTCATATTCTTACCTTAATCCTATCTTTTGAAATTCTATATTAGTATATTCATCATTTGTAATGAGCAGAACTATAAGCCGGGTTATGTTTTAGACAATCATCTATCTAGTCCTATTGTCGCCAATAGGCTCAAGCGACCTACCCGAAAACTTAGCGGGCAACTAATTGTTTTCTGTTCGGTCTTGCTTCGGATGGGGTTTACATGTGCCTGTAATGTTACCATTACAGCGGTAGTCTCTTACTCTACCTTTCCACCCTTACCATATGAAATATGGCGGTTTATTTCTGTTGCACTGGCCTTAGAGTCACCTCTACCAGATGTTATCTGGCATCCTGCCCTGTGAAGCCCGGACTTTCCTTACCTGCGTGCTTTCGCCAATAGCAGCCACGATTATCTGTCCTACTCAATACACTATTACTTTATCACTATAACAATCTTTTGTAAACAGAACTATATTACTAATCTGTTAACTTTTGTTTAAGTATTTGATTTTATACATTATTTAATTTCACACACATATCTGATATAACTAAATTATCTGTATTAAATAAATTTGACAGACAAATAAACTTATACATTAAAGCAGCTTCCACCTACAAACTCCCTTACAAGTGAATTGTTAGGAATATCCTCTGTATTAACTCCTAAGAAATAATCTAAGAATTTTAACAATCTCTTAGCCTCAACATATTCCGGAGATGTTGATGGTATGCCAAACAATAATGGCTCTGCAAATTGTTTTAAAACGGATAATTCATATATGAGTGCAGAATTAAACATAACATCTGCCTCCTCCTGGAATGGGAAGATATAGCTTTCTTCACCATTTCTTACTGACTGCCATCTGGCAATGGTTTCCTCCGCAGATATTCCTCTGGTTCTTGCATCTCTTACCATTCTTCTTATAAGTCTGCCGTCTGTTGTAGGAATTCTATTATGTTCATCGATATTTAACTGTGTTAAGGCGCTTATATATATCTTAAATTTGCTGTTCTTTGGCAATGCATAAGACAACTTATCATTAAGTCCATGAATTCCCTCGATTACTAAAATGTCATCTTTGCCGAGTGTAAGTGTATTTCCCTTATATTCACGTTTCCCGGTAATGAAATTATATGTCGGCATTTTAACGGTCTTACCATCTAACAGTTCTAACATATCCTTGTTAAACTGCTCTACATCTAATGCTTCTAATACTTCAAAATTATAATTTCCATTTTCATCCCTAGGTGTAATGTCACGATTAACAAAATAATCATCAACTCCGATTGGATGTGGATTAAGTCCGTTAGCCTTAAGTTGTATACTTAATCTGTGTGAAAAACTTGTTTTACCTGAAGATGACGGACCTGCTATCATTATGAATTTCTTATCTTTGCTCTCTGCAATCTTAGTAGCGATTTCAGCAATCTTTTTCTCCTGTAACGCCTCTGCTACAAGAATAATATCCTTTATATTTCCCTGTGAAATCTGCTCATTTAATGCACCAACGGTATCTATCTTAAGTGTCTCACTCCATTTTTCAGACTCCTTAAGGACATTGAATAACTTCTTCTGTGGTTTGAATTCAGGGACAACATTAGGATTCTCCTTAGTTGGTAATTGCAGAACAAAGCCCTCATCATACAGAAATAAATCAAAATATTTTACATATCCCGTATTAGGAACCATATATCCATAGAAATAATCCTCGAATCCCTTGAGACTGTAAATATTTACCTTAGATGCTCTTCTATACTTAAATAACTTCTCTTTATCATACATTCTGTGACGATTGAATAAATCTATAGCACTCGTTGTACCGATAGTTCTCTTATTAATCTGGGCATTTTCAGCAACTATTTCATTCATTCTTATCTTAACTTTATCAAGTAATTCCTGATTAAGCTTGACTTTGCTGTTCAATGTACAATAATAACCTTTGCTTAATGAATACTGTACTGAAATTTTATTAATATTCTTATTACCTACCACATCATAGAAGGCTTTTAACATTATTAATGTTGCACTTCTTCTGTATGCTTCGATTCCAGGTGATGTCTTAGTTGTTAAGAACTCAATTCTGCAATCACTTGTTACTTTCTTAAATAACTCTGTAAGTTTGCCATTCTTTAATACTAAGACTATAGGACTGTCGTATTGGTCCTGAAAATCTTTAGCAATCTCTATATAACTTGTTCCCTCATTGTACTGCTTTAACTCTCCGCCCACCGTTACATTACATATTTCTGCCATACCTTAATCTCCATTTTCTAATTTATTTATTACATTAGTAAGCATTTTCTTTTCTTTTTCTAACTCTGCTATTCTTGATTTTGCATTGTCAGTACCGTTTTTGCTTATATTTTCAAATATCTTCTCAACTTTATTATATTCCTTGTAAATGTATTTCATTAATACTTCATCTTTCTTTTCGATAAGTATTTTTCCATACATATAATCTTCTTCCGAATAAATGTCATCTATGCCCTTTACGACTTTCATTATCGTGTAGAATTTACCCTCATCAATAATCATTTTCTCATCAATAATCTTAAAATCATTATTATGAAGATATTTTCTTACGAGCCATACTTCCGAATGTGGCGATAATACTAACTCTTTAAGTTTATCTGTAACATTTCTTCCATTATCTAAAATCTTTGTAATCAGCTCACCACCCATTCCGGCAATTACCGCACAATCTGCTTCTCCCGGTTCTAATTTATCAAAACCATTTGACAATCTTGTCTCTATAAGCTTCTCTAAACCATTTTCTTTTATATTTTCCTGCGCACGTAATATAGGTCCTTTATTTATATCCATTGCAATGGCATATGGTATTATTCCCTGCTCTGTTAAATAAATAGGTACATATCCATGATCAGTTCCTATATCAGCTACCCTTAAGCCAGGTGTCACAAATGATGCAACTGCCTGTAATCTGTCTGATAGTTTCACATTGTCCTCCACTTCAGGGCATTTAATCCATAACTTTAATCAAGATAATCCTTTAACTTTTTGCTTCTGCTTGGATGTCTTAATTTTCTCAAAGATTTTGCCTCTATCTGTCTTATTCTCTCTCTTGTAACATTAAATTCCTTGCCAACCTCTTCAAGCGTTCTTGAACGTCCGTCATCAAGTCCAAATCTGAGCCTTAAAACTGACTGTTCTCTTGGAGTAAGCGAGGTTAGAACCTCTCCAATCTGCTCTTTTAACATTGTATATGCTGCTGCTTCAGCAGGAACCGGAACATTATCGTCCTGTATAAAGTCACCTAAATGACTATCCTCTTCTTCTCCGATAGGTGTCTCTAATGATACAGGCTCCTGGGCTATCTTAAGAATTTCTCTTACTTTCTCAACAGGCATATCAATTTTTTCTGCTATCTCATCTGCACTTGGTTCTCTTCCAAGCTCCTGAACTAACTGTCTTGATACTCTCATAATCTTATTAATGGTCTCTACCATATGAACCGGTATTCTGATAGTTCTTGCCTGATCCGCAATTGCCCTTGTAATTGCCTGCCTTATCCACCATGTGGCATATGTGCTGAATTTATATCCTTTTCTGTAATCGAACTTCTCGACCGCTTTAATCAGTCCTAAGTTACCCTCCTGAATCAGATCTAAGAATAACATTCCTCTTCCGACATATCTTTTTGCAATACTTACAACAAGACGTAAATTAGCTTCAGCAAGTTTCTGTTTAGCCTCTTCATCGCCTAATTCAATTTTCTTGGCTAATTCAATTTCTTCCTCTGCTGTCAGAAGTGGAACTTTACCTATTTCTTTAAGATACATTCTGACTGGGTCATCCATTCCAACCCCCTCAGGGACAGATAAATCTACCTTCGATAAATCTACATCAGGTATATCTTCATACTTTTCATCCGCATCGATTTCATCTAACATAGCTGATGAGTCCATCTCTTTATCTGACATTGGAATAATTTCAACCTTAGCTTTTTCGAGTTGTTCAAAAACCCTGTCAAATAATTCTCCATCTTCTGAAGTATCAGGAAATTCCGCCATAATATCTTCATATTTCAACGAATTATTATTCTTCTTAGATAATTCTAACAGTTTCGTTATTCTCTCATTAAACTTTAAATCATTTTCATTCATATTGTGCCGTCCTCCAATACATCTAAGTTTTACAGTATTATGCGTATTTTCTGCAATTTCTTCTGTTCATTGATAATTTCCTGTAATTCACTTACTTCTTTAGCATTTCTACTTGCATAGTCAAGACTGTTTTTCTTAACTTTATACACCGTATCGTTAAGTGCCTTTTCCTTTTCCTGACTGCTCATCTCTTCACGTAAAGAAGTGTTGAACAATTCTGCTGCTTCTCTATGCTCGTCCTCTTCAGTAAATTGATTCAAAATCTTCGCAGGATTAATTGCTCCGCTTTCTAACTGCTCAAATAGCATTTTTGCTACCGTATTATATAATGGCTCTATAAAATCTTTCTCTGAAATAATACCTTTAATTTTCCCATAAATATTTTCATCTTCTATTAACCATGTCAATAGAATCTTCTGAGCCTGCTTAACACCATCTTCTAAATGCTTTTTAGATTTCTTTAAATCTCTCTCTATTTCTTCATTTACTTCATTTTCATTATATCTATCAGTATATCCTTCTCCATTATATGATAGAGCTAACTTTTTAACCATTTTATCAAGACTCTCAAATGGTATCATAAATTCTTTACTTACAGCTTCAATATATACATTTCTTTCTAATTCATCCGGAAATTCTAATAATTTATTAGCAACTTTATTATAGAATTCCGCTTTTGCATGAGGATCATCTAAATCATACTGCTCTCTCATCATTTTTATTTCAAATATAAAGCTGTTCATTGCATTGTCTATTCTCTTTTGATATTCTTCGGCTCCTAAATTCTTTATAAATTCATCAGGATCCTTATATGGTGTCATATCTAACACTTTCATTGCAATGCCTGCCCGCTTTAATATCGGAATAGCTCTTAGAGCTGCTTTCCGCCCTGCTCCATCACTATCAAATGTAAGTACGACTTCCTTCACATACCTCTTAATAAGCATCGCATGCTGGTCTGTAAATGCTGTACCGAGTGCCGCCACCGCATTAGTAAAACCTGCCCTGTGTAAAGCGATAACGTCCATATATCCCTCACATATAAGCAGATATGGTTTCCTGCTTATCCTTGCGAAATTCATACCATATAGATTACGACTCTTCTCAAATATCTTAGTCTCCGGTGAATTAAGGTATTTCGGTTCACCCTCACCCATAACACGACCACCGAAACCAATAACACGACTGTTAATATCAAGAATAGGAAACATAACTCTGTTCCAGAATTTATCATAAGTTCCCTTCTCAGAGAATGAAAAAAGCCCTGATTCCTTTAATATATCATCTGAATATCCAAATGTTTTCATATATTGATATAAATCATTACTTGTCTTTGTCGAATATCCAAGACCGAATCTTACAATAGTTTCATTATCAAGTCCTCTTTCGTTAAAATATTTAAGACCTATCTGTCCTTTTTCACTTTTCAATTGATGATGAAAATACATTGCCGCCTTTTTATTAATTTCTAACAGGTTAGCACGCAAATCTGCTCTTTTTCTTTCTTCCTCTGAATACTCTGCCTCTGGAAGAGTTATTCCCGCTCTGTCTGCTAACATCTTAACAGCTTCTACGAATGAATAATTCTCATATTTCATAATAAATGAATATACATTTCCGCCTTCACCACAACCAAAACAGTAATACATCTGTTTACCCGGTGTTACGGAAAATGATGGTGACTTCTCATTATGAAATGGGCATAATCCAAAATATGTTGCTCCCTGTTTTTTCAATTTCACATATGAAGAAATTACATCTACAATATCATTTCTAGACCTTATTTCTTCAATCAAATCATCTGAATAATACATATCTTCCTCACTTTTATGCTCTCTATACAAGTAATTACAATTCCTGCCTTATAATTTCTAACTTATAATTCGTATAAATAATATGTAGCTACTAACTAAATATTCTCTAATTACCTGTATTCTATATTATGACTTCCAGAAAGATGGAACAAATAATTCTTCAAATTTTCTGACCGAATACTGGTCAGTCATTCCAGCAATATAATCACATACAACTCTTTCAGGCTTCTCTTTTCTAACATTGATAAGCCATATATATTCCTCCGGCATCTCTTCTATATGCTGCAAATAATAATTATATAACTGTGTAAGCATACGTTTTGCCTTTATCTCTTCTCCTTTTGCAACAGGATTAGAGTATACATTCTTAAACATAAACTCACGCAGATTCTTCATTGCACTTTCTATTCTCTCCGACATTATAATATCCGGTTTATCTAAACTGTTATTAACAATATCATAAATCATTGTATTAAGTCTTTCCTTTTTAGAATGGCCTAATATATTCGTAAATTCATCAGGTAAATCACTTTCACTAAGTATTTTTCCTCTAATCGCATCATCAATATCATGATTAATATAAGCTATTTTATCTGAAAGTCTGACAATCTTACCCTCCATAGTTGATGGATTGCCTGAAGTTCTATGATTGACTATACCATCTCTTACTTCCTTAGTAAGATTTAATCCCTGACCTTTCTTCTCAAGAATCTCGACTACCCTTATACTCTGCTCAAAATGTGCGAAACCATCCTCGCAAATATTATTAAGTGCCGATTCTCCTGCATGTCCAAATGGAGTATGTCCCAAATCATGACCAAGTGCAATTGCTTCCGTCAAATCCTCATTCATTCTAAGAGCCTTTGCTATTGTTCTGGCAATCTGTGAAACCTCAAGAGTATGCGTGAGTCTGGTTCTGTAATGGTCACCCGCCGGTGCTAAAAATACCTGTGTTTTATGTTTCAATCGTCTAAATGCCTTGCAATGAATTATCCTGTCTCTGTCTCTCTGATAACAGGTTCGTATATCACATGGAGTTTCTTCTCTGTCACGACCTTTGGAATATCTGCTAAATGACGCATATTTACTAAGAGTTTTTAATTCAATTTCCTCTAATTCTTCTCTAATAGTCATCAAATCCCTCCCTGCTATGAGATTCTACTATAAAATTATTATAAATCTACTTGGAACTAATTCAAAATTAATTCAGGCATTGTAAATCGATAATTATAACTAATATAATTTATAATTCTATGATTATCACAATCCTCCATATATATTATTCTACATAAATCTCTTATTTCCTTTTTTTATGTAAATATTTTATACTTTTATTCTACATATCTACATAATTGCTGCATCTAATGCAATTATTCCACATATCTACATGATTGCTGCATCTAATGCAATTATTCCACGTATCTACATAATTGCTGCATCTAATGCAATTTCCATCATATCTGTAAAAGATTTCTGTCTCTCCTCTGCCGTTGTAACCTGGGAAGATACAAATGAATCAGATATTGTAAGAATGCATGCTGCATTTTTACCTAAGACTGATGCATTATGAAATAGTGCAAAGCTCTCCATCTCAACACATATACAGCCTTTTTCCTCATATAATTTCTTATAATAAGGAGTTTTATCTTCTCTATAAAATACATCTGATGAATGTACACAACCCTCTATTATCTTTTTACCAAGATTTTTTGCAGATTCTCTGATTTTCCCATTTAAAACTTCTGATGGATATGTCATATCCTTTTCATATCCACTCTGTGTCTTTGCATAGCTTGATTCTGAATAAGCAGCATTGGCAAGTACAACATCAAACACTCCTGCTTCTTCACAATATGAACCTGCCGAACCAATTCTTATTATATTTTCTACACCATACATTGAATATAACTCATATGAATATATACCAATTGATGGCATACCCATACCTGAACCCATAACGGAAACTTCTTTTCCCTTATACTTTCCTGTATAACCAAACATATTTCTGACTTCATTAAACTGTTTAACATCCGTTAAAAATGTTTCAGCTATAAATTTCGCTCTTAAAGGATCTCCGGGCATTAATACAGTTTTAGCTATATCTCCATTATTTGCATTATTATGTGGTGTTGACATAAAGCATACCTCCATTCCATATCCTTCTCACAGATACTTAAATAAATATTTATATAACGTAAAAAGCCCTTAGTTAAATCTAAGGGCTTGCAATGCGGAAAAAGGGACTTGAACCCTCACGTCGTTGCCAACACTAGATCCTTAGTCTAGCCTGTCTGCCAATTCCAGCATTTCCGCATTCATTTGTTATCTCAAATGCGTAAATTATATTATCATTAATATAGACATTTGTCAACAACTTTTTTAAATTATTTTACCAAATTATTTATTTTTCCATTTCAAGCTCATTTTTAAGCCAAAATTTCACTTTCAAAGTTCCTTTTTAATTAAAAAATATACTCTCACTTAAACATTATTTTTCAATTATTACTTCACATCTATAAAATAACTTCTAACCTTTTATATTGGCTAGAAGTTATTTACTTTAGATATTAATATATTATATGATAAATAATTATACTGTTTTAAATACACTTATTTCCTGATTAAGTGTCTGGGCTAAATCATTTAAACTATCTGCATCTTTAGCTAAATCATTAATTACTTCACTTAATTGTGTTGTAGAAGCTGAGGTTTCTTCTGAAGCTGCCGCATTTTCTTCTGAAATTGCTGATAACGACTGTATTATGTCAATTATGAGTTTTCTGTTTTCATTTAATTCATTCATAAGCAACTCTATTTCATTTACACTTTCAACAGACTTCATAACGCTATCTATTACTACCTTGAAATTCTCTTTTGTATTAACAAGTTTACTTGACTGCATATCAACATTAGTTTTAACTTCTCTCATAACTTCTACTGATTTTTCTGATTCAGACATTAAGCCATCAATTTCATGCATTATCTCATCTGCCGAAACATTTGTCTGTTCAGCTAATGATTGTATCTCACTTGCTACTACAGCAAATCCTTTGCCATTTTCGCCTGCTCTCGCTGCTTCTATACTTGCATTCAATGCTAATAGATTAGTTTCTTCAGCAATAGCTGTTATGGCATTTGCAGCACTGCTTATTCTTAATACTGCTTCATTTGTTAGTTCAGTATGTTTATATATTCTGTCTACTGCTGACATAGTGCTAGCGTTCGCCACTGATAACTCTGTAACCATTCTATGTGCATCTTCACCATTTTTCTTCATTGTCTTAGAATTATTAGTGAGATTCTCAACAGCCTTTGATATCTTCTCGATTTTCTGCCCCATAACAATAATATCATTTGTAGCATTCTGAGTCTCTTCTGCCTGTGATACTGTTCCTGTTGCAATCTCTTCTATTGCTTTGTCTACTTCTTCTGTTGTTCTATTTGTAATATCAACTGTTTCTTTTATCTTAACTGATGATTCGGAAAGATTTGTAACTATATTTTTCATATTTCCAACCATCTCACCCAATGCAAAATTAAGCTTTAATGCTGATTCAGCTATATCTCCTATCTCTGTCTTATCATTAATAACTTTCTTATCAATTGAAGATGTCAAATCGCCACCTCGCATATTTCCAAGATAGCCTGATACATTCTTAATCCTTTTAATAATTCCATTAACCATATAAATTATTGCAAAAATTGTTATTACAAGTAGAACCAAAATTGAACAACCAATAATTAATACTACTTCAGTCATTTTATCAATTACTATTTTTATCTCTTTAGAAGCAGATAACATACCAATGACATTTCCCGAATTATCTTTCAATGGAATATATACTGAACAATATTCAGTTCCCGCTATTGTTTCTCTACATTTGTATACTTTACCATTTTTAATAACTGTATTCTCTATATCTTCTTTTACAAATAAATGATTTGCTCTATTCATTTCCTTATCAAATATAGTAGTTAAAATAGATTCATTTTTGTAAAATACTGTTATGTCATCTCCGGTTTTCTTCTTAATTGCATCAATCATGGTGTTGTTATTAGTTATTCTGTAACTTCCTTTTTTAAGTTCACCATCTTCGTATACATAATTACTGTCATCAATTTCATCATAAACCTTGTCTACCATATTTGCTACTGCTTCAAGTTCTGAATAGGCATCTTCTCTGTCATATCTTCCGTTATTTTTTCTTCCATAATATCTCCATTTCCGAGTCATTATTGAGTCCCTGACACATACGTCTGTATAAACTACACCTGTCACGTTACAATTATCCCGTAATACACTCAATTTTCATCTCTATAATATAGTTTTTAAATATAGTTTTTATCTAATTTTACATCACGTAATATCATAAATTAATTTTATCATATATTTCATATTAATAAAACAATAAATATAATTATTTTTTTATTATGTTAAAAATATTGATTTTTACTATTTTTACTGCTATAATATTATCTATGTCTGTGTTATAAACAGGCTATGCACTCGTGGCGGAATTGGCATACGCGCATGATTCAGGTTCATGTCCAGGTTTCTGGGTGTGGGTTCAAGTCCCATCGAGTGCATTTTTAATTCTGATAATGTTATAAGAATATATTGATTAGATATAAAAGAGAAAGAGAGAACATATGTGTTCTCTTTTTTATTTTTCTTTATAGGCTATCATTTTAACATATTTCTATACAACAAAAAAGAGAACATGTTCTGTTCTCTTTCTCATTTTATATATTCGTGTACCTTCAAAACTACACATTAACTTATCTCTCAATTCTCTGACTTCCGTCCTCTTTCCTAAACCGTTTTGGTTAAGCTTTCGACCTATTAGTATTAGTCAGCTACATGCATTACTGCA
>OMVQ01000005.1 GCA_900314555.1 uncultured Eubacteriales bacterium
CCACAATCAGTGATGTCGTGTTGTTTTATACAATAGTATTTCATTTTTTACCCTTTTCTATCATCAATTAATGTTTAAACTAGCAACAACATATGAATTTCAATATTTGTTGTTTCTTTCATAACAAGTTCTTCATTTTCTTATATTTTATTTTGGTATATTTTTAATCTTAATTTATGGTATTCATCAGTAAAGATTTTATCATAACCTATCTCCTTACTTCCACAATAAACCGAACATAATACCATCGTTCCATGTGTTGTGTTTTTTTCACAAATCATTTTAATATCATCAACACTAGAATAGTCTATTAAATATTCACCACTTGCATATTTTTCATTACCAAAAGCTGTTAGACCGCTTAAGTACACACTATCACTATACATCATCGGTAAAACACTCGCATACCATATCCATATATGCATATTTCCATCATTAAACAATTGATACATGCAAATTGTAATAATTAAAATTGTTGCAACTGTATATAATGAAAGTATAAATTTATGAATTTTTAAAATTTTTTCAGAATAACTCGTTAATATTAGTTCATTTTTTGTTATATTGCTATGTATATATCTAGTCCTATTTAGAAAATATAACAAAGAAACACTACAAATTCCAACATAACCAACAAGATACCACTTATTTTTTGTATTAAAGCTCATCCATATAATAAGCATAATTAACATAATCATACAACAAATTTTGAAAACAAAAATACCACTCTTATTTTTATAACTTGATTTATTCCATTTCATATTCACTTTATATTAGTGCGAAGAAAAAATGAATATCTCATTTTTCTTCGCACATCTTCCTTTATATATTAATCAGATTTATGATAGTACTGCTACAGCAATTGTTGGTACACTATTTTTAATCATCTTAATTATACATTTTATAAGCATAAAATTTATTTCCTATAAAATACATTTTACCATCGCTCATATATATAAATGCTTTTTGATATCCTAAAGCTGATATAATATTTTTGTATATAAGTTTTGTATTTCCAAAATTTATCATTTTATTCCCATCTTTTACAGATATATCTTGATGATAATTATCTATTTCATATATTCTAAATCTACCAAACAAATGTAAGACCAATGCTATAATCAATGCAATAAATAAGCTCCATATTATACTAATATCAGATATCTCGTTGTTACTAAACATTAGATCATTTAATAGACAAACTATAATATCTAAGATAAAACAAAATGAAAATACTATACCAAAAGTTACTATATTAATATATTTTGTCAATTTAACAATCATTTTATCACCTGATTACCTTATCTGTAAATTATTTTTAAAATGGTCCAAAAAGTGCTCCTGTTACTCCAGATGTTGCAGCTTTAAAAGCACCCGCTTTAAATATAGCTGAACCTGATGGTGTTTTTCCCCTTGCAGCGGATGTAAATATTTTTTGTACACATCCCATACCAAAGCCTACTACCACACCTATTGCAGCACTACCTATTCCACCTGCCTCAACATTTAACATTTCACATTCTGTCATTTCACAAAATTCATTGTTTAAATTCATTGTTCTAATCTCCTTTTCGTTGTATATTTTATTTACACATATTCGAAAAAGTGATATACTTTACCTAGGTACTTTTTCGAAAGTGCTTGTGTTTTGGGACTCTGATGGTTTTCGCGAATTTTATCAGAGTCCTCTTTTTATATAAAACAGTCTGCCTAAGACAAACTTGATTTATATCTTATGTTATAAGATATTGGGACTAATTCCCACATACACATCAATCTCTGTATTTTCAGAATTTGACATATCTATTTTCTTTGTGACATTATAACCTATAGTAATAGGCTGCAACTTATGTTCCATTATGCATAGATTAAGTTAATTGCATACATCTTGTAATCATATTGATTTTCCTTAATTTCTAACATATTACTCCTTTAACAGGACACAAAAAAGGTTGCAATAAAACTTTACGTATTATTGCAACCGAACTATCTATGTAATATATACCGTAGACTTCTAGTTTTGCGTCCTTACATTTCTATAAGTTTGCCCTTTATCTCTTATCAGTACATTGATATGTTATACCATTATTAATACATTGTCAACACTTTTTATTTATATTTGTAAAAAATTGTAAAACTTTGTAATAACATACTATATTAAAAAATTTATTTACATTGTTTAAAAATTATATTTAACTTTAAACTTGTATATCACAATCTTCATAATATTTGCCCTTGTACTGTAGCAATAATCGTTGCCATAGCACCAATGACTACCCGACTATTTTTAATCACACATTTTATACGCATAAAATTTATTTCCAATAAAATACATTTTACCATTATAAATTTTAATTTCATAAGTTATTTTTTTCTAGTTCCTATAATTATCCACATAGTCGCTAATATATCTATCAAATAAATTACTGTATCTTTTAATATAGTCTCCGTTCCTGACTGTGCAATTGATAACATTACAATATTTAATACTATTAAAATTACAATAATAACAATTAATTCTTTTTTCTTTCCCTTCATCTTATTTCCTTCTTTACTACTTACTTTTTTCTCTTACTATAACAACAGCCTGGATTATAATTGAGATAAATATAATTATACATAGAACTATATTAAGACAAGTATTCGATTTATCTATTAAACTGCCTATTCCAACAATAATAAAACATAAAATGCTCAACACTAATGATATAATATTTCTTTTCATAATTCCCTCTTTCTAAATAATCAAATAAACCTCAACATTTAATATTTTTAATCTTATTCTTAAAGGCAAATTCTATCTAAAAATATACTATTATTCCAAGACACAAAAAAAGCTGCAATAAAACTTTTCGTATTATTGCAACCGAACTATCTATGTAATATATACCTTAGACTTCTAGCTTTGCGTCCTTATATTTCTATAAGTTTGCCCTTTATTTCTTATCACTTCATTTGCATACTATACCATTACTAATACATTGTCAATATTTTTTTCTTATTTGTAGAAAAATGTAATCTGATTGCAAATCCAGCTAGACATTAAACTCCCCTTGCCATTCAAGCAAGGTCTCATCTAAGACATTTCTCAATAATTCTCGTAACTATTCCCTTATCAAGTGGCTTTAAGATACAACCTGCAGGTTTTAATCTGATAATGGATGCAATATTTCTCTTTTCTGCAATCTTCGTTAAGAACACAACCGGAAGTTTCCTTAATTCCTCATCGTTTCTTATCATTTCCAGCATTATCCTCCCCTCACACAGAGGCATTTCATAGCTTAAAAACATCATATCCGGTCTGTCTTTTTCTAACATACGCATTGCCTGTAATTCAGTACCCGCTACTGATACTCTGTATCTGTCTCCAATAATTGATTTCATATTGTTATAGATTTCATCATCATTATCTACCAGCAAAATATGTTTTCGTTTGTCAACATCAGCTTCATTATCCAATTCAGCATCATCCCATATATCCGTTTTGTTTTTAATTTTATCCTCATTTTCTATATAGTTACTTACATCTGATATATCTTTATGTTCTGCATTTTCATCTTCCGCATTCTTCATAGAACACAACTGAACCTGATACCGACTTAACATAGCCTCTTGTATACAATGGGCCGTATCATTAAAATCTGCTACAAATAAAATTCTTTTCATAATCGTCCCTCCTGATATTCAGTGTTAGTAGTTCTATACAAATATCTCATTTCCTGCGTAAATCACAAAATATTATTTTCTTTTGCAACCTTTACCGCACGTCTGCGGTTATTAACGCTTAACTTTTTATATATATTTTTGGAATGAAATTTTACTGTATTTATGCTGATTCCCATAAAATCTGCAATTTCTGAATTTGTTCTTTCATTTGCCATTAACTGTAACACTTCACGTTCAGTTTCCGTAAGACTTGGGAAATCTTTTCTACATTCCTTGAGATAATCAGGATATAATAATGCCATTTTCTTAGACAATGCTATCAGATGATTGATATAACTGTTTAGACCAACTTCTTTAATATTACGATTTCGTTTGTAATCTCTTAATAACAGATATGCCTTCTCACCTTCATCTGCAATTAATCTGTCTAATTTTCTTTTCTTAGCTACTTTTATAACCTCGTCCATTAATCCATATGCTTCATCACATTTTCCACCAGAATAATATGCTATCGCACACAATAGATTTAATTCACACAAATCTATAACACGATGTCCGTACTGCAATATTTTTCTTAATAATTCATCAATTGCAACTACCGAATAATATTTGCCCTCAATTAAATATGCACGCATTTTTATCATATAACGAAATACATCTGTCATGCACAATCTGCCATATTCGTTTGGTGATTCATTCTCAAGCCACTTCTTAACCTCTGTTATATCGTTATCATACATCGCACCCCACGCACGTAATGCATTATGATTCTCTGTTAGCCACCTGCTGTCTGTCGATGTAATCTTATTATAAATATTGTCTAACATCGGATATAGAACTGCAATCTGCCCCGTAGCAATCATAATTCGCATTTGCAGATATAAAGCTGCAAACAACACTGCGACCTCTCCGTTCTGTTCAATAATCGGAATATTTCCAACTAGCGATGCTATTGCACCAAAGCAGTCATCTTCCATATAACAAATTTCCGCATACGCAACCTCATACATTCCTATTGCACTATCACCATACAATGCACTTAAACATTTCTTCACCTCTCCCTTATGTCCCTTAATAAAATCTCTATATTCTGATAGATCACGAAAACCATTAATAAGGCTTACTCTTCCTGCTGCAATAGGTAAATTAGGTTTCATATAGTCGGCATTTGACGAAAGTTTTCTGACTGCATGCCAGAATTTATTATTATTTCGTGCCGGAATAATTATATCTAAATGTAATCTCATAAATTCAATTTGATCAACACACTGTGTATATTCACGAGCCTTGTTTAAATCTCCATATATTGAGCATATAATTGCTGCAGCGGTAGACAGATATGGTGTAGCTTTTATCTCTTCTTCAGGAAATGCAAATATGTACTTATCACAATTTTTAAAACCACTTAAGGCACAAGGTCCCTAGAATATTTTAAAAAGTTGTGTTTTTAATTCTTCTAAATTATTCTGTAATAACAGTTCGTCCAATTCTTCCGGATTAAAACGCTCATTTGCCCTGTTATTAAGCATACGCACTTACCTCCTGTTTTCTTATATTTTATGACATTTTATTATATTTTTGTACTATCCGTAAGTGTAGTTTAAAGTATCACACCAATTATTATATTAATATACAAAATGCCACCTTTATACAAGGTGACATTTATCTCCAATCATATAATTCACATAATCTTCTTTATCCTCGAGAATATCCCTCTCTTTATCTTCGCACTTTCCTTTCTATGAAGCTGGCAACTCCTAATCGTTTCATCTAACTTCTTGAACCTTTCTTCCTCCTGCTTCTCACGTATATGCATAAGGTAATCCATCTCTTTAATTACATTGTCTGATACAATTTCGCTTACCTCTTTTCCTAACATACCAGTATTCTCCTTAAGCGCATTTGACACCACCTCAGAGATTATGGACTGGAACTGCTCTAACTTTCCATTATTAGTCCGTTCTGAAATATTTCCCTGCGATTCATTATCGGTAGTCATAAGTTCACTTTTGTGTTCCCCATTGTTATAAACCTCTTCTTTATCTTTAACATTTGATAATGTACTGTTATCCGTCTTGTCATTATCATTCACCGTTGCATTATTAGTATTATTGGCATTTCCGCCATTCTCCGTAAATGCATTATTAGTATTATTGACATTTCCGCTATTCTCCATAAATGCATTATTAGTATTATTTAATTTTCCGTCATTCTCTGCAAATGCATTCTCTCCACTATCATCAGCCGCCACTTCACCATAATCCGTCAGCCTGTTAAACAATTCTTCACGCAGCCCTTCAATGCCCTCATTTCCCCTTATATTCATATTCGTTAATTCCGGAATCAGCATTTTAATTGCTTTAAGCTGGAACCCTCCGTCTTTTAACTCCTTAACCCTCTTGAACAACTCTATGTAATAATCGGTATAATACCTGTGTCCCATTTCATTACGCGGAATATCAATTCCTAATTCCTCCTCCCAGTATCTTAAAACGTGGGATTCTACCTCGATTAACTTTGATGCATCTGAAATAATATATCTTCTTTCTTCCATAATCCCCTCATTTCTGTGTAGCCTTATACACTATTTGTATATTTTCGAGTTATAAAATCTTTTATTCAGAAAAAAATATACCACATTAAAGACAACTTCTTCAATGTGGTATTCATTGTTTTTATGATTTTTTCGCATCGTAATTGACGAATTTTGTATAATTAGGCAACCATAACAGTTCAACTGTTCCTATAGGGCCATTTCTCTGCTTAGCTATGATTACTTCGGCGATACCTTTTTTCTCACTTTCTTTATTATAGTAATCATCTCTGTATAAGAACATAACCATATCGGCATCCTGCTCAATTGCTCCCGATTCACGCAAGTCTGATAACATCGGTCTATGGTCAGGTCTGCCCTCAACCGCACGACTTAACTGTGACAAAGCCACGACAGGCACATCTAACTCTCTTGCAAGAGCCTTAAGAGAACGCGATATTTCCGAAATCTCCTGCTGTCTGCTTTCCTGTTTGCCACCCGCTGTCATAAGCTGCAGGTAGTCGATTATAATTATTCCCAAATCATGTTCTAACTTATATTTTCTACATTTAGATCGGAGTTCTCCAATCGAAATACTTGGCGTATCATCGATAATCAGATTAGAATTACCAATTATGTTAGCACTCTCTATAAGTCTCTCCCAATCGGAATCATCTAAATCTCCGGTTCTTAACTTCTGTGCATCAACCTTTGATTCAAGTGCGAACAGACGGTTTACCAACTGTTCCTTTGACATTTCAAGACTGAATATGGCTACTGTCTTATTCTTCTTAAATGCCATATAATCCGCTATATTTAATTCAAACGCCGTTTTACCCATAGCAGGTCTGGCAGCTATCAATATTAAATCCGACTCATGAAAACCAGATGTCATATAATCAAGGTCTGTAAAACCTGTTGGTATTCCGGTCACACGACCTTTATTCTTAGATACAACCTCGATTTTCTCCATTGCATTAATTACAACCTGTCTGATTGGTACATAATCCCCGCCATCTTTAGCCTGTAATATGCCAAATACTTTTTTCTCTGTTTCATCTAAGATATTATCCAAGTTCTCTTTACCAACATAACAGGTATTGGCAATATCTTCATTTATCTTGATAAGTTTCCTTAAAGTCGATTTCTCTTTGACAATCTTTGCATAATATTTGACATTTGCAGAGGTCGGTACAGATGCTAATAAGTCTCTTATGAATTCAATACTGCTAAGTTCAGCCGGTACGTCCATCTGGCTTAATTTATCCTGCAATGTAATTATGTCGATAGGTTTACCCGCAGTAAATAATTCGACCATTGCCTGAAATAATATTCCATACTGATTCCCATAGAAATCTTCTACCGTAAGAATCTCACTCGCTGCCATAACAGCATCAGAATCCATTATCATCGAACCGATTACTGACTGTTCTGCCTCAACACTATGCGGTAACGTTCTTCTTATAAGTGCCTCGTCCACAATTTACCTCTTTCTTAAATCTCTTTAACCTTAACAGCTAATTCGCCTGTTACTTCAGGGTGGAGTTTTATCTTAACGATATGTGTTCCTAATGATTTAATAGGTTCTTCTATATGAAGCTTCTTCTTGTCAATATCCATATTTAACTGGTCTTTAATAGCCTGTGCTATCTCTTTACCTGAGATAGAACCAAATGTCTTGCCGCCTGCACCTGTCTTTATAGATACAGTTACAGATGCCTCTTTTAATTCTTCAGCTAATTTCTTAGCTTCTTCTAATTTCTCTTTTGCAATCTTTGCATTATTTGCATTCTGTAATTTAAGATTATTAAGGTTTACACTTGTTGCCTCAATTGCTAAATTCTTTCTAAACAGGCAATTTCTTGCATAACCCTCATTTACTTTTATAATTTCACCTTTTTTGCCTAATTTAGGTACGTTTTCTAATAAAATAACTTCCATTATGTTTTGCCTCCTGTCAGTATAGTTTATATTTTGATAATAGTATAAATCAGTTTTAAATTTCTTTCTCGTCCTGCATCTTCGTAACTACTTCTTTAAGTATATTCTTAGCTTCACTTATCGATACATTTTCAAGCTGTGTTCCTGCGGTGTCTAAATGTCCGCCACCACCTAATCTTTCCATTATAAGCTGTACATTTAAGTCACCCATCGAACGGGCGCTTACATATATCTTGTTATTATGTTCAGTCAGGACAAATGTTGCTCTGATGCCTCTTATATTCAATAATTCATTTGCAATCTGTGCACCTAAGACCGTTGGACTTTCTATACCCTCTGATGGACACACCGCCATAGCATATATATCATTAAATGTCTCTGCCGAACCGATTGCTTTAGCCTTAGCCTTATAATCATCGAAAGAATCTCTGAATAATTTTCTTACTCTTGTCACATCTGCACCGCATTTTCTTAGGAATGCTGCTGCCTCAAATGTTCTGACACCTGTCTTATTAGCGAAATTATTAGTATCTATCATAATTCCACCATACATCGCATCAGCCTCAACAGGTCTGATTTTAATTCCGTCATAGAAATACTGCAATATCTCTGCAACCATCTCAGATGCCGATGAAGCATAAGGTTCAATATATGAAAGTGATGCATTCTCAATGGTATCACTGCTTCTTCTGTGGTGATCTAATACGACAATATCCTTGCTCTTTGATAATATCTCAGGACATTCCACATAACTTGGTCTGCTGACATCAACGACTACAATGGCTGTGGCATTATCCACAATCTCCATGGCCTCTTCACTCTTGATAAACATATCTTCATCATATTCATCACTTTCTAAGAACAAATCAAGCATTGGTCTTATCGATGATGTTACTTCATTTATAATGATATGCGCAGGTTTATTAATAGCCTGCGTAGCTCTGTAGATACCGATTGCTGAACCTAAGGAATCTATATCGCCTATCTTATGTCCCATAATAAGGACCTTATCCTTTGTCTCTAATAATTCTCTTAATGCGTGGGCCTTAACTCTTGCCTTAACTCTGGTATTCTTCTCAACCTGTTTAGATTTACCTCCATAGAAATAAATCTTCTCGCCGTCTTTAACAACAGCCTGGTCACCGCCTCGTCCAAGTGCCAAATCTATGGCAACTCTCGAATATTCACAGTTCTGTGCATATTCTTCACCATTTACACCGAGTCCGATACTTATGGTAACAGCCATCTCATTACCGATATTTACTGCTTTAACTTCATCTAAGATTGAGAACTTGTTACTCTGTAACACAGATACATATTTCTGCTTAATTACTATGAAATATTTATCTTTCTCAAGCTTTTTAATAACTGCATCATATGCTGAGAAATATTTATTAATCTTTCTGTCTATCAATGCAATAAGTAATGAACGTCTTACGTCCTCTACACTTTCTAATGCATCATCATAATTATCGATATAGATTAATCCTGCAACCATCTTCTGCTCAATATTCTCTTTAGTCAGACGTTTAATCTCTGTCTCATCAAAGAGATATATGGCTACGAGATAATCCTCATTTTCTCTGTTCTCTGAGCCAAAATCTTCATCAACATTGATTCTGTTGAACTCCACTCTGTAAGTTCTTGAATTATATGTCATATAAGAAAATGGTTTCTCTTTCTCATCTTCCTTGAATTCCAATGACTCTTTGTTAATCTCCGGAAATACCTCTGAGATATTCTTAAAACTGCTGCCCTCACAGATTTCATTCAAGGCTGTATTGCCCCATAGAAATTTACCATTTTTATCAACTAATCCATAAGGAAGCTCTAATCCTTTAATCAGTTTCTTCTGCACCTGGGTATAATCCATTGCGAAATCAACTAATTCCTGCAAATATCTGTTTCTGCTATAATAAAAGAAACCAATGGAAAAAATAAGATAAAATGTTACCGCAATGCTCAATACGAAGCCTGCCTGTACATCATTAGAATACGTCCATATAACTACAGGCAATAATAAAATTGCGAAATACATAGGCAATTTGAAATAGAAAGCTGTATGCCCATGTAATCTGCTGTGCATAAGATTCTTTCTGTTTCTTTTCTTCTTATTTTTAGACTTCTCCACGTTCTTACCGTCTGTATTTTTACCGGTTATATTCCGGATATCTATATTATTGCTGACGGTATTCTTATCCGTCTTATTTTCTGTTTTTATTTTATTCTTATTATCTTCTATCATATAATCACCATAGTTTTAAGATTTCACTGAAAAGCCATATATAATGATACACATATGCATATATTTTAAAATGTCACTTACAGTTTTATCTCGTTCCATACCTGTTAACGCTATGTGGAACATTATAACATTTATTATATAAATAAGCAAATTTTCATTTACTCATTTATACATTCTTTATAAATGTCACGCTTGCTTACGCCTCTGTCCTTAGCCACCCTTTTCATGGCTTCTTTCTTATCAATTCCCTGATTCAGATAATATTCCATATGTTCATTAATTGATAAACTTTCCCATTCTTTCTGCTTCTCTTCTATCTTTTCCTTAAAGCTCTTGCCCTCAATAACTAAGACATATTCGCCTCTTGGCTCTTTTTCTTCATATTCACTGATTAATGAACTTATAGTTGTCTGATGAGCTTCTTCATATTTCTTGGTAAGCTCTCTGCACTGGGTAATCTTTCTGTCACCTAATACACTTTCTAATTCCTTAAGTGTCTGTACCAGATGATGTGGTGCTTCATATATAATCATAGTTCTGGTCTCGTCTTTAAGTTCTTCTAAGACCTGTTGTCTTTCTTTCTTATCACTTGGCAGAAATGCCTCAAATGCAAATCTTCTCGTCTTAAGTCCCGACATGGTAAGTGCCGTAATGCATGCTGCAGGACCCGGTAATGATGAAACCTCTATTCCCGCTTCAAAACACTGCCTTACGAGTTCTTCTCCCGGATCAGATATCCCCGGTGTTCCCGCATCTGTTATTACTGCAATGTTTTTGCCCTCCTGCATAAGATTAACGAGATATTTTGCTTTATCAACTTTATTATATTCATGATAACTTGTCATCGGAGTCTGAATCTCAAAATGGTTTAATAATTTAATACTGTGCCTTGTATCTTCAGCAGCTATTAAATCGACCTCTTTAAGAGTCTTTAATACCCTGAAAGTTATGTCCTCTAAATTCCCTATTGGTGTTGCACATAAAAATAATTTGCCACTCACAATTTAGCCTCCTTTTTATCAGTCATA